>CAIUBS010000122.1 GCA_903897475.1 uncultured Actinomycetes bacterium
ACCAGGAAAATGAGGCAGGCCAGAAGCATGACGTGCTTGAGTTAAAAGTAACTTGTGGCCTATGGCGGTAGCCTTTAATCGGTAGGGCTCTTCAACATTAATTCTGCGGTATCTGGCTTCAATCTCTGGCAGCTTTTCTAAATCTTGAGCCAGAGATTTCTCTAGCTGGCTGGAAACCCCGGCTAACTTGGTTGAAATAGATAGAGCCTGGCGCAATTCATCTAAATGTTTAGTAATTGCTCTTGTAAAGTGAGAATTTTGTAGAAGTATGGCTGATTTTGTTACTTCAGAAGTAATGTGTGGATTCCCATCTCGGTCACCACCAATCCAAGTACCAAATGTTAAGGGCTTAGCCGAGGGTGAAAGATTAATTCCCAATCTTTTAACTTCTTTTGTAAAACTAGCTAATACTTCTGGAACAGTTTCTTGCATTAGTTCATCTAAGTAATAAATAGAATTTACTGCCTCATCAAGTGGTTCAGGTCTACCTAGCCTTAATTCATCAGTTTGCCAAAGTAAGTCAATTGCCTCAGCTAATCTCTCAGTTTTCAATTGGCTATCTGGTTGTTCTAATAGCTCTGCAATAGTTGTCATTTTGCTTAAAACCGACCGCCTTGCAGCTTCTGTTGGATGTGCTGTAAAAACTGGCCTTACTGAAAAGTTATCAAGCCATTCCTGCAGATCGCTTTTATTAAAATTATTTCCGTTCTTTTGTGCTTCTAAAATATGGTCAATAGTTTTACTTATCCACGAACCACTAGATTTTCTTACTTCAGCTAATACTTTAGTTCTATCTACCTGCTCAGCAACATTTGCCAAATTGAAGTAGTTACTAAATGCCCTAACTAGAGAAACTGTTTGGGAATCAGTTATCGAGCCTAGAACCTTATCTTGCTGACCTTCGCGAACACTTAGACGAACAGATTCAACCAACGAAAGCAATTCTTCGCCCTCTTGGCGCGCTAATGTTTGACCCAGTAAGTCTGCTAATTTGCGAACATCATTTCGTAGACTGGTATTTTCGGTGGTAGAACTCATGGCTTAATCATTACAGGTTCTTAATTGGCAAGCACACCATTTTGGCTTTTAGCCATTGAAATAGGCCTTAGAATTAAGCATCACCCCCCTTCAATTTAGAAGTGGGGGTATCTGGCGTTTACTAAGGGGGCCGAAAGTGATAAATCTCTTCAAGCCACTTTCTGAACCTATTGCTCAATACTTAAATACAAATGAAAACTTAATTGCACCATCATCAATTCATGGTTTATTTGCGGCTAGTTCCAAATCACCACTTTTACTTGTCACTACATCAACTCGCCATGCCGAGGAGTTAGCGGCTGAAATATCTTCTTGGATAGGAAAAGATCAAGTGATTAGTTTTCCTGCTTGGGAAACCTTGCCACATGAAAGGTTAAGTCCTAAAGCAGATACTGTAACCTCTCGATTCAAAGCTTTATATGCAATTAATCAAAACAACACAAGGATAGTAGTGTGCTCAATTAGAGCCTTACTGCAGCCAATAATTGCAAACGAACTAAAGAGTTCTAGAATTATTATTAAAAATAAAGAAACTTTTGTCATGTCTGAATTGATAAGTTTGCTAATTAGATTTGGATACACTCGATCGGATTTAGTAGAGCGTCGGGGAGAGTTTGCAATTCGCGGTGGAATTTTAGATTTATTTCCGGCAGATAAAGAGCACCCAATTCGAATTGATTTTTTTGGTGACGAAATTGATGAGCTTAGCTATTTTTCTATTTCAGATCAGCGATCTATTGAAAGAATTGAAGATGAATTAATAGTCTATCCGTGCCGAGAATTATTAATCGACGACACTGTAAAACAGAAGGCGAAATTACTAGGGAATGAATTTATTGAAATCCGTGAGTTAGCGGATAAAATTTGTGAGGGAATTTACTTTGAAGGTATAGAGTCCTTAGCGGCGGGCTTAGTTAACAGTTTTAAAATGCTCATAGATTATCTACCAAAATCTAGTCAAATCTGGTTTGTAGATGAACCCAGAATAAATAGTAGATCTAAAGATCTTGTTAAAACCAATAATGAATTCCTTGAAGCAGCTTGGTCAAATATCGGCTGGTCTGACAAACAAGATATAGAAGCCCCTATTGAATTAAGTAAAAAATTAGGTATAGGTGGTTTTTATCAACTAGATGAAATAAAAAATCACGCACAAGCAATAGGTTTTAACTTACGGAGTCTAAATCAATACGCAAGTACTCCAGAGGATTTTTTACCCTCCTTTATTGAAGATATAGATAATTATTCAAACAAATATGAAAGAGCGTTAATCGATATAAATAAGTGGCAAAAACAAGGGTTTCAAGTGGTATTCACTGCGGCGACTTTGGGAACACTAAAAAGATTTAGTGAGTTACTAAATTCAGCCGAGATATCAAATCAGATCCACTTTGATTTGAGCCAGAAGACTGAAAGTAATCTAGTACTTTTGATCAAATCCGATATTCAACATGGATTCATCAGCGATAAATATAAGATTGTAATGATTTCTGACAAAGATATTTCAGGGCAAAAAAATAATGATAAAGATTTAGCGAGGATGCCTTCAAAGCGACGGAAAGCAATTGATCCGCTTCAATTAAATTCAGGAGATTATGTTGTTCACGAACAACATGGTGTTGGGCGTTACGTGGAATTGATTACTAGAACTTCAAACGGGGCATCTCGAGAGTATTTAGTAATTGAGTACGCACCATCAAGACGCGGGCAACCTGCAGATCGCATATTTGTGCCTACAGATACTTTAGAGCAGATTACAAAGTATGTAGGGGGCGAGTCACCATCTCTAAATCGAATTGGTGGCACAGATTGGCAAACCAGTAAGCGAAAGGCGCGAAAAGCTGTTAAACAAATTGCTGCTGAATTAATTCGTTTGTACGCAGCAAGAATGAGTGCACCTGGCTTTGCTTTTTCCCCGGATACTACCTGGCAGAAAGAATTAGAGGATAGTTTTCCGTTTGTAGAGACAATTGATCAACAAGCAACTATTGATGAAGTCAAGCAAGATATGGAAAAACCAAATCCTATGGATCGAATAGTTTGTGGTGATGTTGGGTATGGAAAAACTGAAATTGCTGTCCGTGCAGCTTTTAAAGCAGTACAAGATGGAAAACAAGTTGCCATCTTGGTTCCTACTACACTTTTAGTTCAGCAGCACTTTAAAACGTTTTCCGCAAGGTATTCAGGCTTTCCAATAAAACTAGCCGCATTATCTAGGTTTAATTCGGCTAAAGAATCAAAAGAAATTATCTCCCAACTTAAATCAGGCGTAATTGACATAGTAATAGGTACTCATCGACTACTTTCAAAAGATATTGATTTTCTCAATTTAGGACTACTAGTTGTAGATGAAGAACAAAGGTTTGGAGTTGAACATAAAGAGGAGTTAAAGAAAGCTAGAACCAATATCGACGTTTTATCTATGTCAGCTACACCGATACCAAGAACTCTAGAGATGGCCATCACTGGAATTAGGGAAATGTCTAACATAACTACTCCACCGGAGGAGCGACATCCAGTTCTAACTTATGTTGGACCATATGATGATAAACAAGTTGTAGCTGCAATACATCGTGAACTATTAAGAGATGGTCAGATTTTCTACATTCATAATCGAGTCGAAAGTATTGAGCTTGTTTCCGAGAAGATTAAATCGCTTATTCCTGGCATACGAATTGGTATTGCGCATGGGCAAATGAACGAAAGAGTTTTAGAGGATGTAATTCTTTCATTCTGGAATAGGGAATTTGATTTACTTCTTTGTACAACAATTATTGAAAGTGGAATCGATATTCCTAACGCTAACACTCTAATTGTTGATCGTTCAGATCTATTTGGCTTGTCTCAGCTTCATCAACTCAGGGGCCGAGTAGGTCGAAGTAGAGATAGGGCGTATGCATATTTTCTATACCCCACCGAACAACCAATTTCAGAGTTGGCCCATGATCGTCTAACCACAATTGCAACTAACACTGATTTAGGAGCTGGTATGCAAGTTGCATTAAAAGATTTAGAGATTAGGGGAGCTGGAAATCTTTTAGGAGGAGAACAATCTGGACATATTGCAGAGGTTGGCTTTGATTTATACATGCGCATGGTGGCTGATGCAGTCGATGAATTTAAGAGTGGTTACTTTGAAGATAAACCTAAGCGGCTAGATTGCAAAATAGAGTTACCATTAAATGCCAACTTGCCTGTGAGTTATGTTGACTCAGAGCGACTTCGCTTAGATATCTATCGCCGTCTTGCAGATGCAGCAGACTATGAAACTTTATTTGAAATTAAATCAGAGTTAGTGGATAGATTTGGCTCTCTACCTGATTCCACCGAGGAGTTGATTAAAGTCGCATCATTAAGATTGCTTGCCAAATCATTAGGTATAACCGATGTTTCATTCTCTGGAAAAAATTTACGACTATTTCCGGTTGACCTTTCAGAATCTGCTCAAGTGAAACTATCTAGGCTCTACCCTGGTTCTATATATAAAAATGCCTCACAAACTCTGTTGGTGAGTAGAGCTGTAACTGCAAATTGGGTAGATGCGCCCAAAGTAGGCAATACTTCTCTCCTAGCCTGGGTAGATGAAGTTATTGAAAATTTGATCTCACCCGCCAAAAAAAGGAATGACAATTAAGAATTCAAGAGTGAGATTTGCAACTAAACTTGCAACAACAATTGCAGTAATTATTTTAGTCTCTGGCTGTTCAAATATGGGAGCTGGGGTATCTATTGGTAATACGAAGATCAAAGCAAGCAAAATTCAATCAATTGTTGATGAAATGCTGGCTGCGCGTAAAACAGTAGACACAACACAGATGGATTTGATCGAGGGAAAACAACTACTAAGAAATCAAGCGCAATTTGCCGTTATAAAAGTTCTATTCAATGAAATAGCGAATGAGAGAAACTTATTAGTAACAGCTTCGGATGTGGCGCAACGACGAGGTGAAATCACAACACAAATAGGTGGTGAAAGTAACTTACCTAACGCGCTAGTGAGTGCAAATCTTGCAGAATCCTCATTCAATGATTATTTAAGGATTCTAATAATTGTTGATCGACTAAACGCTGACTTCATTTCTAAAGGTGTTCCAGAATCCCAAACTAGTAGTGAAGTTTCCAGCGCACTAGTTAAGATGGCAGAAAAACTTGGAGTGGAAGTTAATTCAAAATACGGTAAATGGAATCCAGATTCAGCCGCGATCGAAGCAGATGATGTTACTGACGGTGCAGTAACTCCAGCACCATAGACAAATAAATGAGTTCAGAACTTCTTAGACTCCGTGAAGTAATGGACAGACTTCGCTCCCCGGGCGGATGCCCTTGGGATGCAGAGCAAGATCATTTATCACTTTTAAAATACCTACTTGAAGAGTCATATGAGTTTATTGAGGCTGTTGAAGAAAATGACCGAACTGCGATGCAAGAAGAGTTAGGTGACCTACTGCTTCAAGTTTACTTCCATTCAAGGATGGCCGAAGAAGATTTAGATGCCCCATTTAATATTGAGGATGTCGCAAAAGGTGTCGCTGATAAATTAATTAGAAGACATCCCCATGTTTTTGGCGGAACAAAAGTTGGAAGTAGTGCTGAAGTATTAGAGAATTGGGAGTCACAAAAAGCAGCTGAAAAGGGCAGAAGTTCAGTTATAGATGGTGTACCACTGGCCCAACCCTCACTTTCACTTGCAACTAAAATCATCTATCGAATTAACAAATTAGATACTCAACTCACAATTTCCAAACCAATTTCCATTTCTGATGAAATCACACAGGACCAATTTGGCGAGTTACTCCTTGGACTGATTGCTCAGGCTGTTGAAAAAGGTATAGATCCAGAGGCTGCGCTACGTGTTGCTGCAAAATCACTTGTCGAGCGAATTAAGACTCATGAAGCAAGGTAGAATTAATCCAATAAATCTTAATGCTAATTAATGGGAGATTCTTGTGTCGGTTATTAAAGGGGTGAAGGCTAGAGAAATATTAGACTCCCGCGGAAATCCAACGGTTGAAGTTGAAGTGGTTCTAGATAACGGTTTTATTGGAAGAGCAGCAGTACCAAGTGGTGCCTCAACCGGCGCATTTGAAGCTGTGGAATTACGAGATGGTGGTAGTCGATACCTGGGTAAAGGAGTTGAGACTGCTGTAAAAAATATAAATGACAAAATTTCTAAAGTAGTCATTGGCTTAAAAGCAGAAGATCAACGAGTGCTAGATGAAAAAATGATTTCACTAGATGGCACAAAAAATAAGTCAGTACTTGGTGCAAATGCTATTTTAGGTGTGTCATTAGCTTCAGCTAGGGCTGCATCACTTAGTGCAAACCAATCTTTATTTAAATTTTTAGGCGGAGCAGATGCAAAAACACTCCCAGTTCCAATGATGAATATTTTAAATGGTGGTGCTCATGCCGACACTAACGTAGACATTCAAGAGTTTATGGTGGCACCAATAGGTGCAAATTCTTTCAAAGAATCTTTACGATGGGGAGCTGAGATTTACCATAGTTTGAAATCTGTTCTAAAGAAAAAAGGTTTAGCAACAAGCATTGGTGATGAGGGTGGTTTTGCTCCAAATCTTGCAAGTAACAGAGCTGCACTTGATCTAATTTTAGAAGCTGTTGAAATTGCTGGATTTAAATCTGGTTCACAGATTGCACTTGCAATGGATGTTGCCGCAACTGAATTTCATGAAGATGGTTCATATAATTTTGAAGGTAAGAAATTAACTTCAGATCAAATGATTAGCTACTACACTGAGCTTGTATCTGCTTATCCTTTGGTTTCAATTGAAGACCCACTAGATGAGGATGATTGGTCAGGTTGGGCAAAGCTAACTAATGAACTAGGCCAAAAGGTTCAAATTGTTGGTGATGACTTGTTTGTCACAAACCCAGAGCGTCTTCAAAGAGGTATAGACAGTAATACAGCTAATGCACTTCTAGTAAAAGTAAATCAAATAGGTAGTTTGACTGAAACTATTGATGCTGTAAATCTTGCGCATAAAAATGGTTACCGCTCAATGATGAGTCATAGATCAGGTGA
>CAIUBS010000123.1 GCA_903897475.1 uncultured Actinomycetes bacterium
ACCATGCCGGCTAACGATGTTGGTATGGCGTACCAATCAATTCCCCGCAACCAAGTCGCAGCAGCAAAACCCGCCAAGTCAGTAGTTGCACCACCGCCAAATCCAATAATTGCGTCTGATCTCTCTAAACCTACCACCGCACACTTTCGCCATATGCTCTCTAGGACCTTGAGAGTTTTTTGATTTTCTCCAGCGGGTGTAGCAATGATTGATAAATTTTTGGTTTCTTTAAGTTTAAAAAGCTTTATTAAAGGAGATGGAGCAACCAGTAGCACCTTTCGATGTGTAGCCGCAATCGCAGTTATCTCTTTAGGCGCATTAGCCCCGACAACAACTCTATAATTTCTATCTGCAATTACATCAACCACCTTCATATTTTGCTCGCAATTTTTTCGGTAATCGTTTTGGCCACATCAGCTGGCTTGTGGTTATCTGAGGAAACTATAGCTGTAGCTAATCTTTCATAAATGGGTCTGCGCTCACTCATTAAGTGCAACCACTGTTGGCGGGGATTTATCAACAATAGCGGTCTATCTTTATTGAAACCAATTCGATTTGCTGCTTGCGAGATTGAAACATCAATAAAAATTACTGGGTACTGTGCGTTAATTAATATCTCTTGAATAGCTGAGTTAATTGGTGCACCTCCCCCAAGCGCTATTACACCTTCGAATTCGGAAAGAATTTTGGTCACTGTCTCAACCTCTATTTTTCGAAAGACTGGCTCTCCTTGATCAACAAAAATTTCAGATATTTTCTTTTGGGTATTACGCTCAATCTCAGCATCACTATCAATAAATTGCATACCAAGTTCTTTTGATAATGCCTTGCCTATACTTGTTTTGCCAGCACCAGGTGGACCAATCAGGACTATTTTCTTGGACATTACTTGATTTCTAATGTTTTAATATAATTTTCAAAATTTCGCTTAGTCTCCTGAACACTATCTCCACCAAATTTCTCCAGGACTGCATCTGCTAAGACAAGGGCTGCCATTGCTTCTGCAACTATTCCCGCTGCCGGAACAGCGCACACATCAGATCTTTGATTAATAGCCTTGGCAGGTTGCCCAGTTGCAACATCAATTGTGTCTAAAGCCTTAGGCACAGTTGAAATCGGTTTCATGGCAACCTTGATTCTCAAAATCTCGCCATTACTCATTCCACCTTCAGTTCCACCAGCACGATCAGTTCTTCTAACGATTGAACCAACTGAATTCTTCTCAATCTCATCGTGTGCTACTGAACCTCTGCGCTTTGCAGTTTCAAATCCATCACCAATTTCGACACCTTTGATAGCTTGAATTCCCATCATGGCACCAGCTAACCGCGCATCCAATCTCTTATCCCAATGTGTGTGAGATCCAAGCCCCGGTGGCAAGTTGTAAGCGAGAACCTCAACAACTCCACCCAAGGTATCGCCATCTCTATGAGCAGCTTCTATCTCTTTTACAATCTCAGCACTAGTTTTTTTATCAAAGCATCTAACTGGATCCTCATCAATAGTTAAGCGATCACTGACGCTAGGCAACTTGTAATCTGCAGGAACACAAACTTTGCCGATTGAGACAACATGGCTAAGAATTTCAATACCGACACTTTGTTGCAAAAAAGCCCGCGCCACTGCACCTAATGCCACTCTGGCGGCGGTCTCGCGCGCACTTGCTCGTTCTAATATCGGTCTTGCATCAGAAAAATTAAACTTTTGCATTCCTACTAGATCTGCATGTCCTGGTCTAGGTCTAGTTAACGGGGCATTTCTAGCTAAATCCTTAATTTCATCAACTAGTACTGGGTCAGCACTCATCACTTTTTCCCACTTAGGCCACTCAGAATTTGCTATTTGAATTGCAATCGGACCGCCTTGAGTTACTCCGAGTCTTATACCACCTGTAATCGTAATTTTGTCGGCTTCAAAATTTTGTCTAGCCCCTCGACCAAAACCTAATCGACGTCTAGCAAGATCATTATCGATCTCCTTACTCGTAATCAACACATGTGAAGGCACGCCTTCAATAATCGCTGACAGCGCTGGGCCATGAGATTCACCAGCCGTTAGCCATCTAAGCATTTGTCCTCCATAAGTATTAGAGGAGTATTCTCTCAGATTTGTTACTTATCCTGAGCACAATTTAAGGTGATGCTTAAAGGATTTTCACCATATAGGTTCCAAAAATCATAAAGGGAGCAAAGGGTATGGCTGATGACCTTCGAGTAAGCGAGAATAGACCACCAGCAATCCAAGCAATTGAGATTGAATTAAGAATGAGCGAAAACGAGCTTAATGGGGTTGCGCAAAGAAATGATAATTTTACATCCCCTGAGCCAATTTTTCCTTTCGAAATCAAATTAAGAACTAGATATATAAATACCGCAGAGATTGCGATCAGAAAATTGTTTAGATAAGTAAGGCTTTGAATCATCAATAGCACAATCAAATCAATATTTCGTACTAAATGAAACCGATAGTCATAATAAGCAATCCACAAAAAAACACCAAGAATTACTAGTTCTATCCACACTCTCAAAGCCTACGAATTTTTTGATTGGCTAAAATAAACCTGTGGATTACTTCTTTATTGCCTGATATCCAACTTTAAGTAGGCTCTGGCGCATCTGATCGAAATCAAAATCAGTTTGAGAGAAGTACTTAATCTGAAATAAAGCTTGCTCTACTAATAATGCAAGTCCACCAACTACTGTTTTACCCAAGTTTTGATATCTCTTAGCCAGTTCAGTGGGCCATGGATGGTAAATAACTTCAAAAAAATCTGCTTTGGAAGAGATCACCGATAACCCATCAGTCGCCCCGGCAGGAGTCGTAGAGATAATCAGATCTCGATCTTGAATTTCCTCAAATCTTAGCCAATCTAAAAAACTAATTTGTAGATCGCCCGCAGCAGCATGTAGTTGATCATGTCTAATCATTGATCGAGTTAAAATAGTTACTTCTGAGCCAGTCCCCTTTAGGGCACCAATTGCAGCTCTAGCGGTTCCACCAGCGCCCAGGATTGCGATCTTTTTACCAAAATAGGGTGCAAGTAAACTTTTAAAGGCCATTAAATCTGTTGATAAACCTATGCTTCCAGTCGATTCAAAAATTACCGTATTAATAGAGGATATTTGTTTTGCAACCGGATCAACCCTGTCTACAAAACCAATTGAAATCTCTTTTAGCGGCATGGTTAATGCCAATCCTCTGTATCCAGCTTCCTTTGATTTAAAATAAAACTCTCCAAAATTTAAATCAGTAACTTCCTCAGAAACAAAACTTGCTGGTACGCCGAGCAACTCATATGCGGTGGCATGCAACAATGGAGAAAGTGAATGAGTTATCGGACTTCCAGCAACAGCTAGCTTTATCATTCAAACATCCCAGCCTTTTCATTCTTTCTAAACTCATTAGCCCATCCAAGAAACTCATCATACGACTTAGTAAACCGAGTATCTCCTGGCTTAACAGTCACATAATAAAGCCAATCGCCAGATGCAGGATTGACTGTAGCTGCCATAGCTTCTTCACCGGGGTTACTAATCGGTGTTGGCGGTAACCCTCGATACTTGTAAGTGTTGAATTTAGAATCGATTTCTAATCTTTTATAAGGAAGCCTTATGTTGCCCCTCAAGTTAAGGGCATAGTCGATTGTTGCATTAATTTGAAGTGGCATGCCAATTTTTAGACGGTTGTAAATAACTCTTGAAATCTTCGCAAAATCTTCTGGATCACCTTCAGATTGAACAATTGAGGCAATAATCAAAAGTTGGTAAGGGCTATAGCCCGAAAATCCCTGATCAATCTTGCTTTCTTTAGCGGCAAAATCAAATCTTTGTACCATTCGCAAAACGGCTTGATCAAAAGTTGTTCCAGGCTCAAACGAATATTGGGCTGGGAAAAGAAAACCCTCTAAATCCTTTGTGTTATAAATCTTGTTAGGAATAACTTTGCCAGAGTATTTCCCAGTAACAGAGTCAGATTTGATAAGTAAATTAAAAATCTCCGACTTGCGCAACCCCTCTGTGAAACCAAAGACGCCAATAATTCGTTTTGCATCTAAAAGTTGCTCAAGTGCTGCCTGGGAAGATATTTCTAAATCGATCTCATGAACACCCGGAGCTATTGACTTAGCTCTTCTGTCATTAAGTGCGATCTTGTAGAAGACTTTGGAAGTTTTTATCACTCCAGACTCGGACAGTTTTCTTGCAATATCAAAACCCGTCTCACCAGATTTAATTAAAATTTGTGTTTTACTAGTTGACGATGTTGCCCGATAATCATTTAGTAAAAATGCATTGTGAAAAGCTATGGCAACTAAGGTTGTCAATAAAACACTTAGAGATAAGCTAAGATATTTTTTCAAATCAAATCCCCAATAGGTCTGCCTGATTTCTCATTAGCTAAGGCATTTTCTAGAATTGCTATAGCAGCTATTTGATCAATAATTGTCTTGCCGTCTCGTTGTGAAATTCCAACATCTCGCAATTTACTATTTGAATTTGCTGTAGATAATCTCTCATCTACTAGATAGATTGGACGGTCATAGAAAGATTTAATAAAATTAGCAAAATTTAGTGCTGATGCAGATTTCTGGCTTAATGAACCTGATAGGTGTTTTGGATTGCCTACAACTACGTAGATAGGATCAAACTCGGCAATTATCTCCTTTAGTTTAATCTCAATTTTGGCATCATTTAGAATTGTGGAGTGTGGTGAGACCAGAATTGATTCTGTATCACTAGTTGCAACCCCAATTCTCTTGTCACCGTAGTCAAAGCCAACTCGCGTACCAAATGTAATTGGCTTACTCATTCAAAACGCCTAATTTAACTTTTCTGTCAATAACTTGGTAATTTCAGAAAAAGCTTGAGGAATCAAACTGCTATCTACTCCACCACCCTGCGCAAAATCATCCTTACCGCCTCCACCCCCACCAAGCACGGCTGAGCCAACCTTAATTAGTTCTCCTGCTTTTACTCCGCGCTTTACTGCGTCGGCAGAAACAGCCGCTACCAATAATGGCTTTCCTAAGTTCAAAGTTGAGAGCACAACTATTGAAGATTCAATTTTTGATCTTATATTAACTGCGATTGTCCTTAGATCGTCAACTAAAATTTCATCCTCTAACTTGTCGATTACTAAAGTGAAATCTCCAACTTTTTTTCCTTTTTTAACTAGATTTGATACCAATTCCAATGCTTTAGCCGAACGCACTGCAGCAATCTCCCTCTCCATGCTCTTGACCTTGTCTAGTAAATCTGAAATTTTTTGTGGAAGTTCTTCAACTTGGCTTGCCTTAAGAATTTCAGTTAGTGAATTGAGCAGTAAGTGCTCTTTTGCTAAGTAGCTGTAAGCATCATGCCCAACAAGCGCTTCAACCCTGCGCACACCAGCTCCAATAGAGGACTCAGAAAGGAGTTTTACTAAACCTAATTCTCCAGATCGAGCAACATGTGTACCTCCACAAAGTTCTTTTGCCCAATCTCCTACACTGACAACTCTGACCTGTTCCCCGTACTTCTCACCAAACAGCGCCATCGCTCCCATTGCTTTTGCCTCAGCTTGGGACATAACTTCTGCATGCACTTGTAGATCTGAAATCAACAGATTATTAACCCGACTTTCGACCTCGTTTAGAACTGAATTTGGTACTGCACTAGTTGCAGGAAAATCAAATCTAAATCGACCGGGGGAATTTTCAGATCCTGCCTGAGTTGCTGTCTCTCCAAGTGCTTCGCGGAAAGCTTTATGCACCATATGAGTTGCTGTGTGTGCGCGAGAAATCGCAAGTCTTCTCTGTATATCGATTTCTGCCAAAACTTGATCAAAACCTTTCACAACACCAGATTTCACAACACCTCTGTGAACAATTAAGCCAGGCACTGGAGATTGCACATCGTAAACTTCAACTAACGCTCCATTAGCGAATTTGATCTGCCCACCATCGGCAAGTTGACCGCCGCCTTCAGCATAAAACGGAGTTCTATCAAGTATTAATTCTATTTCAGATCCCACATTCGCTTCAGAGACAAGTTTTCCTTCAAATAAAACACCTGTAAGTTTTGATTCACTTGATGTGTGCTCATAACCAATAAATTTAGTTAAACCAGACTTATCGACTACCGCCCTATACTCTGAAAGATCGGTATGTCCACTCTTTTTAGATTTTGCATCTGCCTTAGCGCGATCTCGCTGTTGATTCATTAATTTTCTAAACCCAACTTCATCCACCTCTAAGCCTTTTTCTCTGGCCATCTCAAGAGTTAGATCAAACGGAAATCCATAGGTGTCATGTAATTTAAAAGCGGTATCCGCTGAGAGCGACTTCTTCTTTGAAGTTTTCAACTCATCAGCCGCCAGATCAAAAATGCTTGTTCCACTCTTTAAAGTTTGAACAAAACTTTCCTCTTCTGCTTGTGCAACAGCAAGAATTCTCTCGGATCCTGTAACTAGTTCAGGATACTGTGGGCCCATCGCACTTATGGAGCTCTTCATCAGCTCACCTATTACTAATTCTTGAGAACCTAAGATCTTCATGTTTCTTATGGCTCTTCTCATCATTCTTCGTAATACATAACCCCGACCTTCGTTGCCAGGTGTGACCCCGTCTCCGATTAGCATCATGGCTGTTCTGGCGTGATCTGCAATTACCCTTAATGAAATGTCAGTTTGTTCGTCATTACCATACTTAACTTTGGTTAGAGCCGATGCTTTGTCCAAGATCATTCTAGTTGTGTCAATCTCGTAAATATTTTCTACACCCTGAAGAAGTGCTGCAGTTCTTTCTAAGCCAAGTCCAGTGTCAATGTTTTTGGCTGGCAGCTCTCCTACTATTGGAAATGAATTTTTATCACCCCCTTCGCCGCGAATGTTCTGCATAAATACCAAATTCCAAATTTCTAAATAGCGATCCTCATCTGCAACTGGACCGCCTTCTTTACCGTAGGCACTTCCTCTATCAAAATAGATTTCTGAACAAGGTCCACATGGGCCTGGGATTCCCATTGACCAAAAGTTATCTGCCATTCCTCGTCGTTGAATTCTGTTTTTTGGAACTCCAACTTGCTTTTCCCAAATTTGAGCTGCCTCATCATCATCCTGGTACACCGTTACCCATAATTTATCCTCAGCAAAACCATATCCACCATCTGAAATCGATTTTGTTAAGAGCTCCCAAGCAAGTGAGATGGCTCCCTCCTTAAAATAATCTCCAAAGGAAAAATTTCCACACATCTGAAAAAACGAAGCATGTCTAGTAGTTTTACCTACTTCATCAATATCTAGGGTTCTTACACACTTTTGCACCGATGTTGCACGCTTATACGGAGGCTTAACCTCCCCAAGAAAAAACGGCTTGAACGGAACCATCCCAGCATTTACTAGCAAGAGATTGGGATCATCGGCTATAAGTGAGGCTGATGGAACTACCGTATGTTTTAAATCTAGAGAGTTGTTTGACTCAAAAAAACTTAACCAGCGAGAGCGAATTTCTGCGGAGTTCAATTACTACTCCTTCGCTTTACTTTTTTTCTTACTCTTTTTTTTCAACTTTGCAGCGGTCACAACCGCAGCTGCCGCTTTCATCGCGATCGGGTTCTCGTCAAGAAAATCTTCAGCCGCTTTGGTCACTTTTTTAGTTATCTGTTCAATAGATTTGCCAGCATTACTAATATTTTTTAATGGACCATTTATCATCGAAATGGTTGTTGTGATTTCATCGATCAATCGAGAGGCGCGTATAACTGTGTAAGAAATAGCTATAGCTATCACGGCCAAAGACGAAGCCGCGATTATCGTTGCAATTCCACCTGGACCCATATTAGGAAGAATACCTGATAGGAGTGAAACTATTTAACATCTACTGGAGTATCGACCCCAGTCTCTTTTCGCTGCGCGGGAGTTATCGGTGTAGGCGCACCAGTTAATGGATCGCCACCACTAGCAGTCTTTGGAAAAGCAATAACTTCACGAATTGATTGAGCGCCCGCCAGTAAAGCACAAAGACGATCTAAACCAAGTGCAATTCCACCATGAGGCGGTGGTCCATAATTAAAGGCTTCTAGCAAAAATCCAAATTTACTTTCAGCTTCAACATTAGATAGGCCTATAGTGTTAAATACTCTTTGCTGCATATCTCTTTGATGAATTCGAATAGATCCACCGCCAATTTCATTACCATTTAACACAATGTCGTAGGCATATGCCAAGGCTTGTGCGGGATTTTTATCAAAGCTATCTGCAAACTCAGGTTTAGGACCTGTAAATGGATGATGCACAGCGGTCCAACCTAGAGAGGGATTCTCAGAATCTATTGGCTCAAACATAGGCGCATCGACGATCCAAACAAATTTCCATGCTTTATCATCGATTAGATTGCAACGTGCACCAATTTCTAATCTGACTGCTCCAAGTAAATTCTGCGAAGCTACAGTTGATCCGGCCGCAAAAAATATAGCATCACCATTCTTTGCTCCAACTAAAGCGGAAATTCCTGCGCTTTCTTTCTCGGAAAGGTTTTTAGCAACTGGCCCTGAAAGTGATCCATCGGATCCAACCAAAATATATGCAAGACCTTTTGCCCCTCTCGCCTTCGCCCAATCTTGCCAAGCATCTAATTCTCTACGTGGCGAATCAGCACCACCAGGCATTACGACCGCACCAACATATTCGGCTTGAAAAACTCTAAAGGAAGTGTCCTTAAAGAATTGGGTCACTTCAATAATTCTATTTTCAAATCTTAAATCTGGCTTATCAGAGCCATAGTTGTTCATTGCGTCTCTATAAGTCATGTGTGGGATTGGCGTTGGAATCTTATAATCAATAACTTTTTTGAAAACACTCGCTAATACTTTTTCAGCTATAGAAATTACATCTGACTGATCCGCAAACGAGATTTCTATATCTAGCTGCGTGAATTCTGGTTGTCTATCAGCTCTAAAATCTTCATCGCGGAAACAGCGTGCAATCTGGTAATAGCGCTCCATTCCTGCAACCATTAATAATTGTTTAAAAAGTTGAGGTGACTGAGGAAGTGCATACCAAGAGCCAGGTTGTAGTCGAACTGGAACCAAAAAATCTCTTGCTCCCTCTGGAGTTGATCTGGTCAAATAGGGAGTTTCAATCTCTAAAAAATCTGCTTCTGACATAACCTCTCGGATTGCCGATGTTACTTGAGATCTAAGCCGTAAATTCTTTGCTGGACCCTCTCTTCTTAGGTCTAGATAACGATATTTAAGTCTTACCTCTTCAGAGATGTTTCCAATGTCACCGCTATCTACCGGAAAGGGTAATGGTGCTGCTTCACTGAGTACTTGTAATGATTCGCAAATTACTTCAATTTCTCCAGTAGGAATTTCTGAATTTTCATTTCCTTTGGGCCTTAGTTTTACAATGCCAGATATAAGTACACACCACTCAGCTCGTAATTCACCCGCAATTTTTTCGTCATTAATTACAACCTGAACTGAACCAGTTGAGTCACGAAGATCGATAAAAGCTACCCCACCATGATCTCTTCTGCGCGCTACCCAGCCAGCCAACACCACTTTTGTATCAACATTTTTTGAATTTAAAGTGCCTGCATCATGAGAGCGCAACATTATTTTTTAGTCCCTAACTTCATAATCAAATCTGAAGAAGTAAGAGTACTAGTAATTACATTTCCACTACTCATTATCTTCAGCTCACAAGAGCCAGAAGCGATCTCATCATCTCCAATTACTAATGCATACGTCGCGCCGCTCTTATCAGCAGCCTTCATTGCTCCCTTTAATCCCCTATCGCCGTAAGCCATATCGCACTTAATTCCTGCATCTCTAAGTTGTGATAAAAGTTTGAAGCCAAATGA
>CAIUBS010000124.1 GCA_903897475.1 uncultured Actinomycetes bacterium
AAAGCAGATGCAAAATCAAAAAAACCGGCTTTCACAATAGTTATTCCACCGCCGAATGTAACTGGTTCACTTCATATTGGTCACGCACTAGATCACACTATTCAAGATCTTCTAATTCGTATGAAGCGAATGAAAGGCTTTGAAGCTTTGTGGCTTCCAGGTATGGATCATGCTGGAATTGCTACGCAAAATGTTGTAGAAAAACAATTAGTCACTCAAGGAAAATCTCGTCATGACTTAGGTCGAGAAGCATTTATTGAAAAAGTTTGGCAGTGGAAAGCTGAATCTGGTGGTGCAATTTTAGATCAAATGAAGCGCTTGGGTGATAGCGTTGATTGGGACCGCGAAGCCTTCACCATGGATGAAAATTTAAGTAAAGCAGTATTGACAATATTTAAGCGCTTATATGAAAAGGAATTAATTTATCGAGCTGAGCGAATTATAAATTGGTGTCCTAGATGTTTGACTGCATTATCCGATATTGAAGTTGAACATAAAGATGATGCAGGTGAGTTTGTTTCAATTAAATATGGAGATGATGACGTAAGTATCACGGTTGCAACTACTAGAGCAGAAACTATGCTTGGAGATGGTGCAGTTGCAGTAAATCCAAGTGATGAAAGATATAAGCACTTGATTGGTAAAAAGGTATTGCTACCACTAGTTGATCGAATGATTCCCATCATTGCAGATGAACTAGTTGATCCTGAGTTTGGAACAGGTGCGGTAAAGGTTACTGCAGCACATGATCCAAATGATTTTGAAATGGGAATGCGCCATGGTGTGGAGTTAGTTGTAATTATGAATGAACATGGGGTTATGGCAGGAACTGGCACAAAATTTGATGGTTTAGATCGCTTTGATGCCAGAAAAGCAGTTGTTGAAGAGTTAAGAAAACTTGGCAGGGTAGTTGCTGAAAAACGCCCATATGTACATGCAGTTGGACATTGCCAAAGATGTGACACAACAGTTGAACCAAGACTATCCAAGCAATGGTTTGTAAAAGTAGCACCACTTGCAAAAGCCGCAGCTGATGCAGTTAGAGATGGCAGAGTAAAAATTGAACCAGAACAAATGTCACCAAGATATTTTGAATGGGTAGATAACATGCATGATTGGTGCATCTCTCGCCAACTTTGGTGGGGACATCGAATTCCAGTTTTTTATGGACCAAATGATGAGGTTGTAGTTTGTGGACCAGATGAGAAGCCTCCTGCTGGATACACCCAAGATCCAGATGTACTAGACACCTGGTTTTCTTCAGCTCTTTGGCCATTTTCAACATTAGGTTGGCCAGAGCAGACAGAGGATTTGAAGAAGTTTTATCCAACATCTGTCCTGGTTACTGGCTA
This sequence comes from uncultured Actinomycetes bacterium, assembly GCA_903897475.1. GTDB lineage: Bacteria > Actinomycetota > Actinomycetes > Nanopelagicales > Nanopelagicaceae > Nanopelagicus. The sequence continues at coordinate 1,353 of CAIUBS010000124.1, forward strand.
TGACATTTTATTTTTCTGGGTTGCTCGAATGATGATTATGGGTTTATTTGCAATGGATGGTAAGCAACCATTTAATGTAATTGCACTGCATGGTCTAGTCCGCGATCAATTCGGAAAGAAAATGAGCAAAAGTCGTGGCAATACTGTTGATCCGATTGAGTTCATGGATAAGTACGGATCAGATGCACTTAGATTTACCTTAGCTAGGGGAGCAAATCCTGGAACTGATCAAGCACTTGCTGAGGATTGGATAGCTGGATCTAGGAATTTTGCAACTAAGTTATGGAATGCAACTAGATTTGCGATGCTAAATGGCGCCAATATTGATGGCGATCTGCCAAAACGTAGTGAGTTAAACGCTATTGATAATTGGATTTTAACTAGATTAGATCAAACTATCTCATCTGCCGATGAATTGTTTGAAAAATTTGAATTTGCTAAAGCTTGCGAACTTATCTATCACTTTGCCTGGGATGATTTATGTGATTGGTATTTGGAGCTTTCTAAATCTACTTTTGCCAAGGCAGATGATTCGGCCAAGCAAAGCGCACGAGTTCTTGGTGAGGTATTAGATCAACTCCTTAGGTTAATGCACCCAGTTATGCCATTTATTACCGAAGAGCTTTGGTGTTATTTAACTAATGGCGAGTCATTAATGATTACTCAATGGCCAAAATCTGATTTATCTGCACAAGATCACAATTCAGTAAAGCTTGTAGAGAAAATGCAGGAGATCGTCACTGAAATACGTCGATTCAGAAATGATCAAGGAATTAAAAGTACGGCAAAGGTTGTAGCTAAGTTTTCAGGCTTAAAAGAAGCTGGGCTAGAAAGTTATGAAGCAGCATTAAGGCATATTGTTAAGTGCGAAGCTGGTGGTACAAATTTCACAGCAAAAACTCAAATTGGAAATGTTATAGTTGATTTTGATTTAACAGGTGCGATTGATTTAGTTGCTGAGCGTGCACGGTTAACTAAAGATTTACAAATAGCCCAAAAAGATCGTGACACAGCAAAGGTAAAATTAGATAATGAGGGTTTCATGGCAAAGGCTCCAATGGAGGTAGTGACAGAGATCAGAGCAAGACTCTCTCAAACTACTGAGGATATTGCGAGAATTACTGCACTTCTTGAAAAATTACCGAAGTAAATGAGTAGTGCTGAGAATTTAGTAAAGTTAGCACAAATCGAACAAGCTTTAAATAAGCGTTGGCCAGAAAACAAAATTGAACCAACTTTAGATCGAATTTTGGCTTTAACTGATGCATTAGGTTCGCCACAGTTCTCCTATCCAACAATCCACTTGGCTGGTACTAATGGAAAAACCACTACCTCAAGAATGATTGATCAATTACTTGCCGAATTGGGTTATCGCGTCGGTAGATACACATCTCCACACCTAGAATCATTTACTGAACGGATAAGTATTAAAGGTGAGCCAATCTCACCTGAAAATATGTTCACCACCTATAACGATATTGCCTTGTACTTAGATTTGATTGATTCACGACAACTGCATCCAATCTCTTACTTTGAAGCGTTAACTGCTATGGCTTTTGTTGCCTTTGCCGAATTTCCTGTAGATATTGCTGTTATTGAGGCCGGAATGGGCGGACAGTGGGATGCAACAAATGTCGTCTCTTCGCAAGTATCAGTTATGACACCAATTGGCTTTGATCATATGGAGTATCTGGGCAATACATTAGAAGAGATTGCAACAACTAAAGCAGGCATTTTCAAGCCAGAATCTAATGTAGTACTTTCGGCTCAAACACCAGAGGTAGCAAAAGTTTTACTTGCTAAAGCGGCAAAAGTTTCGGCAAATGTGTTTCGCGAAGGTGTTGAATATTCAGTCAAAAAAAGATCACTTGCAGTAGGTGGACAATTGATTTCGCTTCACGGCATACATTCAGATATCGATGATATTTACTTGCCACTATATGGAGTTCACCAAGCAAATAATGCTGCTGTGGCTTTGGCAGCAGTGGAAGCATTTGCGCAGGTGAAGTTAGATGATGAGTTAGTTAAAAATGCCTTTAGTAAAGTTAAATCACCTGGTAGATGTGAAATAGTTTATAAAGATCCGCTTGTAATTATTGATGCTGCCCATAATCCACATGGTGTTGCTGCGATAGCTCAAACAATTGATAATGAGTTTGACTTTGAGATGGTAATTGCCGTGGTTGCAGTATTAGCTGACAAAGATGCTGATGGAATATTAGCTAGGCTGGCAAACTCGGTTGATTACTTAGTAATTACTCAAAATAATTCACCTAGGGCATTACCAGTAGATCAATTAGCCAAGATTGCTACAAACTACTTTAAACCAGAGCAAATTGAGGTAATCTCAGATCTAGCCGGAGCGCTTACCTTTGCTATCGAAAAAGCAACCTTGGCAAATCAGGTAAGTGATGGAGTTACTGCCGTTCTTGTCACAGGTTCTGTGGCAACTGCCGGAAGTGCTAGAACTATCATTGGCAAGTTAGGAGCAAGTTCGTAATGAGAATTATGTGCGCCACTGTTTTAACAATGGAGTCAATCCTGATGGGCTTTGCACTTTTAATTGCAAAGGATCAGGCAACTTCACTTCAGATGTGGCTAGGTGGTGCACTTTCGATTTTATTTTTACTCACAGCGGGAATGCTTAAACGTAAAGGTGGGTATTTGCTGGGATCAATCCTGCAATTTTTAATAATTGGATACGGGTATGTGATCTCATTAATGTTTTATATGGGTGGATTATTTGCCGTTTTATGGGTTGTTGCGATTTTTCTGGGGCGAAGAGGTGAGGCAATAAAGGCAGCTTTAATCGCATCTGCAGATAAGAATGGGCCAAAAAAGCCTTAATTTTCAGCATGGGTAAAACCTGCGTAGAATAAGAAAGTGATTTCAGAGCAAACCTTAATTTTGGTAAAACCAGATGGCGTTAAACGCGGTTTGGTTGGCGAAGTTATTGCACGAGTTGAACGTAAAGGTTACAAAATTACTAATTTAAGAATGCTTACAGCAGATCGAAATCTTCTTGCAAAACATTATGCAGAGCATGAAGGAAAGCCCTTTTACGAACCACTTATGGAGTTCATGGCATCAGGTCCGATTGTGGCAATGGTGGCTGAGGGAGAACGCGTCATAGAAGGTTTTAGAAAGTTGGCTGGAGCAACTGACCCAACTACTGCAGAACCGGGAACAATCAGGGGTGATCTTGCACGTGATCAAGGTACTAAGGTCGTTCAAAATATAGTTCATGGCTCAGACTCGCCAGAATCTGCAAGTCGTGAAATTAAGATTTTCTTTAATAACTAATAGATTATTACCCAAGTAAAAAAATAAGGAGATACTGATGGCTAAAGGACAGAATCGAATGTCTTGGATCGGTCGCGATATGGCGGTTGATTTAGGAACAGCTAATACTTTGGTTTATGTCCGAGGTCGTGGCATTGTGCTTAATGAGCCATCTGTAGTTGCCGTTAATCAAGATACTGGTGCAATTTTGGCAGTAGGACTTGAAGCAAAGCGAATGATTGGTAGAACTCCCGGAAATATTGTGGCAATTCGCCCACTTAAAGATGGTGTTATTGCTGACTTTGATACTACTGAGCGCATGCTTAAATACTTTATCCAAAAAGTTCATAAACGTCGCTACTTAGCAAAACCAAGAATTGTTGTTTGTGTACCTTCTGGAATTACTGGAGTTGAACAGCGTGCAGTAAAAGATGCAGGATATGCAGCTGGTGCACGTAAGGTTTACATAATTGAAGAACCAATGGCAGCCGCAATTGGTGCTGATTTACCAATCCATGAGCCAACTGGAAATATGGTGGTAGATATTGGTGGAGGTACAACTGAGGTTGCAGTTATTTCACTTGGTGGAATAGTGGCCGCCCTTTCAATTCGTGTTGGTGGAGATGAATTAGATCAATCCATTATTAACTGGGTAAAGCGTGAATTTTCACTGCTGTTAGGTGAGCGCACTGCAGAAGAAATTAAGATGGCAATTGGTTCAGCTTTCCCACTTCCAGGGGAGCCAGATGCTGAAATTCGTGGACGAGATCTAGCGACAGGTTTACCAAAGACTATTTTGGTCACCTCAGCTGATATTCGCAAGGCATTAGAGGAGCCAGTTTCTGCAATTGTTAATGCGGTAAAAAATACATTAGATAAGACACCACCAGAGTTAGCTAGCGATTTAATGGATCGTGGAATTGTGCTCACCGGCGGTGGAGCACTACTGCGTGGCCTTGATGAAAGATTGCGCCATGAAACTGGAATGCCAATTCATATCTCTGAGCGACCACTACAAGCTGTTGCCGAAGGTTCTGGTAAATGTATAGAAGAGTTTGAAGCCTTAGAGAAGGTTTTAATCTCTGAACCTCGGCGCTAATTATTTGCAAGGGAGTTAGTTGTGGCTAAGAGCGGCGGTAATCGTTCGCGGCTCTTATTAGTTCTATTACTAGTCTCGTCATTATTTCTAATTACTTTGGACCTAAGAGGCGTCAATTTAGCTAGCGGGATTCGAGGCACGGTGGCCT
>CAIUBS010000125.1 GCA_903897475.1 uncultured Actinomycetes bacterium
AAAAAAGTTGGTAAGTACACAATCAAGATTGCACTTGAATCTCAGGTTGTGGCAAATGTGCCTATAAATGTGGTCTCAGATAAGTAATTAAGCAAAACCTTTAAAGCCCTCCAGTAAAACGGAGGGCTTTTTACTTGCATCAAATAATGAGATAAGTTAAAAAAGTTTTCTCCACAACCAAAACAACTTTTTTACGCTCAATTTAGATAGTAATAAATACTTATCCACCAAGATTGCACACTTACCCACAGAGTTATCCACGGCAAAGTATTGGTACTGCACAGCTATTTACACAGCCTCTTAATTGGCTGTATCTAGGGGTTAGTAAAGGGATTATCTTTGCCTCCTAGGCTTAAAAAGATTAAATATCAATGCTTTTCAGGTGGTTGTCAGTGGCAGATGGGAGGGTTGTTGTATGAGCATCGCAGAGTTTCCAAGTAATTCCAGCAGAGGCAAAAACAACTCTGCTGAATTTGAGCGCACCCCACCACAAGATGTAATCGCTGAACAATCTGTTTTAGGTGGCATGCTTTTATCAAAGGATGCAATTAGTGATGTTGTTGAAATCTTAAGAGAACGTGATTTTTATCGACCAGCACATGAATTAATTTATGACGCAATTGTTGATCTTTATGGCAGAGGTGAGCCAGCAGATCCAGTAACAGTTGCTTCTGAGTTAACAAAGCGTGGAGATTTAGTTAGAGCTGGTGGTGCACCATATTTGCATACTTTAATTTCATCTGTTCCAACCGCTGCAAATGCTGGGTACTACGCAAAGATTATTCGTGAGCGCGCAATCATGCGCAGACTTGTTGAAGCTGGCACCAAGATTGTGCAACTTGGTTACACCGATGAGGGTGAGGTAGATGATGCAGTTGATCAAGCACAAGCAGAGGTTTATGCAGTAACTGAAAGAAGGCAGGCAGAAGATTACGTTCAACTCTCTGAGTTACTTCCTGCTGCCTATGATGAGATTGAAAAGATTTCAGCTGGTGTGGTTGGTGAAGGTGTTAAAACTGGTTTTAAAGATTTAGATGCACTTACAAATGGTTTTCATCCTGGAAATATGATTGTGCTTGCAGCTCGTCCAGCCGTTGGTAAATCAACACTTGGTTTAGACATCGCTCGCTACGCATCAATTCATAAGCGAGAGGCTTCAGTTATTTTCTCACTTGAAATGAGCCGCTCTGAAATCACTATGAGAATGCTTTCAGCAGAGGCACGTGTGCCACTTAATAACATTAGATCTGGTCAATTAGGCGAAGAGGAGTGGGCAAAGATGGCCCGCCGAATGGGTGAAATTTCAGATGCTCCATTATTTATCGATGATTCACCAAATCTTTCACTGATGGAGATCAGAGCAAAGGCGAGAAGATTAAAGCAGCGTCATAACTTAAAGTTGATTGTGATCGATTACTTACAACTTATGACCAGCGGCAAGCGAGTAGAAAATCGTCAGCAAGAGGTCTCTGAATTCTCTCGTCAATTAAAATTACTAGC
>CAIUBS010000126.1 GCA_903897475.1 uncultured Actinomycetes bacterium
ACTTATTGATATTCCAGTTGATAGTTCAAGTACTTCACGTGAAATTCTTGTTCCTCGCTCACCATTACCTTCAGGTGAATCTACAAGTAGAAATAAAAGGGAGGTGACTAATCCAGTTACAAATGTAACTGCTATCAAGGTTGAAATTGAAAGAGATGGTCGCCGTAATTTGGTTAACTCAGCTCTAATTACATTTATCATTGCTCACCAGTCATCTCAAAAAATGTATCTTCTAATGTTGGCCGTACCGGTGTTAATGAAGTCAAAATAATTCCAGCTTCAAATGCTGCTTTGTTTAACTTACCTGAAAAATCAATCTCTCCACTTACCTCAACAACATCACCCTTGATTTCAGCTTTTTTCCCAAGGTTATTTGCAATTTCATAAAGCTTATTTAAATCATTACTGTTTTCTGGCTTAGCTAAAATTATCGGCTTTTGCGCAGCTAGTAGGTCAATAGTTTTTCCAGAAAAAATTACCTTACCTTGTCTTAACATAACCAAATAATCACTAATCATTTCAATTTCAGAAAGCAAATGTGAAGAGACGAAAACTGTTGTCCCACTATCTGCCAACTTACGAAGCAAAGTTCTAATTTCATGAATCCCTGCCGGATCTAATCCGTTAGTAGGTTCATCTAAAACTAATAATTTTGGATTTGGTAGCAGTGCAGCTGCAATTCCAAGCCGTTGTTTCATGCCAAGTGAGTATGTTTTAAATTTAGAATCGCCTCGATCACCAAGGTCTACTAGATCTAATAACTTTTGAATTGGTTCGGTCGCAAATCCACCTAACTTTGCCAGCACCGCCAAATTTTGTTTACCAGTAAGTGCTGGATAAAAAGCTGGGCCTTCAATCATTGCACCTACCCTCGGCAAATATTTTTCAGGTTGTGTAATTGATTCACCTAACACGTGGCCACTACCGGTAGTTGGTGTAATCAGCCCTAATAACATTCGAATTGTCGTAGTTTTACCAGATCCATTTGGTCCAACAAACCCACAAATACTTCCCATTGGAACTTCAAAATTGGCATGCGACAGCGCCATTCGGTCACCATATTTTTTGGATAAATCGGCAACATCAAGTGCAAGAGGGGAGGACATAAGAAAAATTATCCCATTAAAGAGGTGAAAAACTACTTAAGCAATACTCCAATTACCAATAAAAATGAGTAAATACTGAGAAAAATAATTGATGCTTGGAATAATTTCCCAGCATTCACCTCTGTTGGCTCTTTAGTAAGTTTTATCAGCTGAATCTTCCAGCCGATAATTAACAATACTGAGAATATAAGAATCCATAGCGGTAATTTTGCTGAAGTAATTACCAGCACAGAGATAACTGCCATTAATGTTGAGTGCAACCACATTTGATTTATGACCGATTTCATTGGTGCTACCACTGGCAACATAGGAATAGAAGCTGCCGAGTAATCCTCTTTATACCTGACTGCTAGCGCCCAAAAATGTGGTGGCGTCCAAAAGAAAATAAGCAAAAAGAATAACCAAGAAGTTAGGGTTAGATTATTTGTTACTGCAGCCTCACCAATTAATACTGGCATACATCCAGCAATTCCTCCCCAAACAATATTTTGAGAGGTTCTCGTTTTTAGAGTCAATGTATAACCAACTACATAAAAAATAATTGCAGCAGCCGTTAGAAATGTCGCTAATACTGTTGTATAAAAATAGAAAATAAATAAGGATAAAAGTGAAATTACAGATGCAAATATCAGACCGTTAGCTTTTGAAATCTCACCAGTTGCAATTGGACGATTTGATGTTCTCTTCATTAACTGATCAGATTTTGATTCAATAACCATATTAAATGCGTTAGCACCTCCCGCAGCTAAAGTTCCACCAAGGAGGGACCAAAAAGTTAATGAAACACTAGGAATCCCGTTTGAAGCCAAAAAAAGCGCTGGCACGGTAGTTACTAGTAAAAGTTCTACAACTCTTAACTTCATCAATAAAATGTAGTTTTTCATTGGCCTTAACTCTACCCTTGCAAACTAAGTAAATAATTACTGAGTAGTTGTGAAAGGCGTGCTTTCAGGTGCTGGTGGTGTTATACCGATCACAGGCGGCTTAGTTATTGTTCCCAACATTCGATCAATGGCTTTTCTGGCAGAATTTTGTG
>CAIUBS010000127.1 GCA_903897475.1 uncultured Actinomycetes bacterium
GCAATACCATCATGAACTTCACCTAGCAGGTAGCCAACTGCTGGCTCTTTCTCGCCTAGGTTCATTTCACATGTTGCAGAGACATTTAATCCCATTTTGTCTTCAATTTTTGTGACATATACGCCATTACGCTTTCCTAATTTTCCAGTTTCAAAATCAAACATAAATTTAGGAATCATGTATAGATCTAAGCCTTTTGTTCCAGCTACTCCACCTTCTGGTCTTGCAAGAACAAAGTGAATAATATTTTCAGTTAAATCAGAATCACCGGAGGTTATAAATCTTTTAGTACCAGTGATATGCCATGTGCCATCTGGCTGTTTAACTGCTTTTGATCTGCCAGCACCGACATCACTACCAGCATCAGGTTCAGTAAGCATCATGGTTGCACCCCATTGCTTATCAACCATTAATTTTGCAATCTTCTTTTGCTCTTCGGTTCCGTAAATATATGCAACATGGGCAAATGCAGTGCCAGATGCATAAATATGAATTGACGGGTTTGAACCTAAAACCATTTCCGCAATTGCCCACCTAATTGATGGTGGAATTGCAGTTCCACCTAATTCAACTGGTGCATCAATTCGCCACCACTCATTATCCATAAAGGTTTTATAAGATTTTTTAAAGGACTCAGGTAACTTTGCATCCCCAGTAGCTGGATTAAAATCAACACCTTTTCTATCACCATCAACAAAGCTGGCAGCTAAATCATTTTCTGCCATGCGCTTAACCTCTTCAAGCATTCCCATGGCAGTATCGCGATCTAAATCTTTATAAATAGATTTACCTAAAATTGATTCGCGCTCTAGTAAATCAAAGAGGCAAAACTCAATATCTCGCAGATTAGCTATGTAATGGCCCATGGGATAAGCATGCTACTGGCGGGTAACTTAATCAATACCCGCCAGTAGGTTTTCTTAACGATTAGATAACTTTAAGGGTAGGGTCGCTCATTGTGTTGCTAAGTGATCGGGATATTAAGGCTGAGATCTCATCTGGCCGGGTAAAGGTAGAACCATTTACCGAGGCGATGGTTCAACCCTCAAGTGTTGATGTGCGCCTAGATCGTTTTTTTAGAGTATTTGAAAATCATAAGTACTCAGTAATTGATCCATCAATTGAACAACCAGATTTAACTCGTGAGGTTGCAGTATCAGCTGATGAGTTTTTCATATTACATCCAGGTGAGTTTGTTTTAGCTAGTACTTATGAGGTCATAACTTTGCCGGATGATATTGCGGGCAGATTAGAAGGAAAATCATCTCTTGGTCGCCTAGGTTTACTAACACATTCAACTGCTGGCTTTATTGATCCAGGTTTTTCTGGACATATAACCCTGGAGTTATCAAATGTTGCAAATCTGCCGGTTAAGTTATTTCCTGGTATGAAAATTGGTCAACTTTGTTTGATTAAATTATCTTCTGCAGCTGAGCATCCATATGGATCTGCGTTATATGGATCTAGATATCAAGGCCAACGCGGCCCTACGCCATCAAAATCTTATTTAAATTTTCACCAAAGCAAGATTGAATAATTACTCCTGATTTAAAAAGTGCAGGGTAAAGGTCGCACCTTTTCCAAGTTCAGATTTAACTGAAACATATCCACCATGTGCCTGCATAACTGCATCAACAATTGATAAACCAAGTCCACTTCCCTCACCACTACTTCTAACTCGGGCAGGATCTGCTCGGTAAAATCTTTCAAAGATTCGCTCCTGATCAGCTTTTGCAAGCCCTGGTCCATCATCGCTAACTTCAATAATTGTTTGAGTCAATTCTTGAATGGCTGTCACAGTTATATTTGTACCAGCCGGGGTGTGCGTGCGTGCATTAGCTAATAAATTTGCAACTACCTGATGAATTCTTCGAGAGTCACCGAGTACAAAAATTTCTTCCTGCGGCAAGATTAATTTAATAGGGTGATTTGGCCCAGCCGCTTTTGCCGAAGCAACAACTTCGGTAATTAATGTATTTAAATCAACTGGCTCTAAATCTAATTGGCGTGATTGATCAAGTCTAGCTAGGAGTAATAAATCCTCCACCAAACTACTCATTCGAATTGATTCCCCTTCAATTCAATTTATTAACTCTTTTGTTTTTTCTTCACCAACAACTGCACCTTGCCGGTGTAATTCAGCAAAGCCACGAATAGCAGTAAGTGGAGTACGAAGCTCATGGGATGCATCAGCAACAAATCTGCGTAATTTATTTTCACTTTCAACTTTAACTGCAAAGGATTGTTCAATTCGACCAAGCATCGTATTTAGTGC
>CAIUBS010000128.1 GCA_903897475.1 uncultured Actinomycetes bacterium
ATTACCGCATTTAATCCAGGGCAATCTCCGCCACCTGTTAATACTCCAATGCGCATTAAATAAACTCCAGCCTAATTAGGTTTATAAGTTGGTCAACGCCGACGGCTAAGTCTACTCTGCCGACATGGGACTAAAACCCGAGATTTCTCAGTACCTTACGCAACGGGCAGCTCTTGGCTTACCTGCAGTCTGGCAAGCCCCATTAGATGAGATTCGGGGCAACACCCAAACGCACGTTGCTTTAACTCAACCACTGATTGAATTGTTTGAAGTGACTCGTCAAATGATTACGGGTTCAAAATCAGCGTTACCAGTTCGAATTTATCGGCCAGTCAACGAAATTAAACTTCCAGCCTTAGTTTTTTTCCATGGTGGAGGTTGGGTATTAAATTTTCTAGACATTTATGAACCTGCACTTCGTAAGTTAGCTAAAGCAGGAAAATTCATAATTATTGCAGTTGAGTACCGAAAGGCTCCCGAAAATCCCTACCCTGCAGCTTTTAATGACTGCTTCACCACACTTGAATGGGTGATTAAGAATGCAGATAAATTAGGAATTGATAAAGGTTTAATTGGAGTAGGTGGCGATAGTGCAGGCGGTAATCTCGCTGCAGCAGTTGCGATCAAAGCGCGAGATGTCAATTTAATTTCACTTGCCTATCAATTACTAATCTATCCATGTAACGATAGAAGTATGAAATACCAATCAGCAATAACATTTTCCAATGATTATGGATTAACTACTCAGGCCATGAAATGGTTTTGGGATCAGTATCTTCAAGGTAGTGAGTTTGATTCAGATCCATATGCTGTACCTTCATCTGCACCTTCTTTAAAAGGTGTGGCCCCAGCGTTAATTTTTACCGCTGAATTTGATCCATTAGTCGATGATGGAAAAAATTATCATACTAAGTTATTAAAAGATTCAGTATCATCAATGTATAAAGATTTTAGCGGTCAAATACATGGTTTTTTTAACTTAAGTGGTATTACCAATGACGCTGAGTTGCTATACTCAGATATCGCAAAAAATATTAATCTTTTAATAGGAAGAGAAATAGATAATTGACTAAAGCCGGTTGGGGACGTTTCTTTTTGCTTGGCTTTCTTTGGGGTATTCCATATCTTTTTTTGAAAGTTGCTGTGGAAGAAATTTCGCCTTCGGTTATTGTCTTCATGAGAGTTCTTATAGGTGGACTAATTTGCCTTCCTATAGCCTTAAGGAGTAGCAGATTAAGGGTAGCGCGAAAGTATTGGCCATTTTTAATTCTTTATTCGATCACTGAAATGGTTGGACCTTGGTATTTAATTACACACGCTGAAAAGGAAATATCTTCAGGTCTGACGGGTTTACTTGTCGCTACTGTTCCAATTTGGTCTGCAATTCTAGCTTCAATATTTGGTGATCATACTGTTTGGCATAAATCTCGCTTGTTTGGATTAGTTATTGGTTTTGTTGGCGTAGTTTTTGTTGTTGGAGTTGAATCTCTTGGTGGCAGTCAAGACATTACTTCAATCGGTATGGTTATTTTGGCATCTATTGGTTACGCATATGCAATTAATATGATTAACCGCCGTATTCCTCATATTCCAGGAATAGCAATAAATACTTGGGCGATGATCATAACTTCGGTAGTTTATCTTCCATTTGCCATAATGAATTGGCCAACTAAAACTCCATCAGTAGAGGCAATTGGTTCAGTACTTGCACTGGGAGTTTTATGTACTGCTATAGCCTTTATTTACTTCTTTAAACTCGTTGCTGAAGTTGGACCTCCAAGAGCTTCCTTAA
>CAIUBS010000129.1 GCA_903897475.1 uncultured Actinomycetes bacterium
ATCAGCCCTTGCAGATTTAGCAAAGCGTTACCAAGTAGTCATTTTAAGTGATGAGATTCACGCACCTCTTTCCTACGATGCAAAAACTTTCACACCATTCCTAGCGGTAAGTGATGTTGCCAAAGAGGTTGGAATTATTATTACTAGCGCTAGTAAATCCTTTAACTTAGCTGGGCTTAAGTGCGCTTTTATCATCACCCAATCAAATGTGCTGCAGGAGCGAATTAACAAAATGCCACCGGCGGTAACCTGGCGGGCATCCTTATTTGGCGCAGTGGCATCAACTGCAGCTTATGCAGACTCTGTTAATTGGTTAGATGGAGTATTAATCACATTGGATGAAAATAGGAAATTACTAAGCAATTTACTGCAAAGCAAATTACCGCAAGTTAAGTATCGAATTCCAGATTTTGGCTACCTCGCCTGGCTTGACATGAGCGCAATTGACTTAGGGGATGATCCAGCAGCGCGTATTTTAGAAAAAGGAAAAGTGGCGTTAAATGGTGGAGTTTTATATGGGCCAAAACATAAGAGTTTTGTTCGACTTAACTTTGGCACAAGCCCGCAACTAATCACAGAAGGTATTGATCGGATTGCAAAGAGTTTTTAGTACTTCTTCCTTCTTCCGTGTAAGCGCTTAATCAAGGTTGTTAAGATTTTTTCAGAAAATCTTGTGCGCTTGAAGGTAGTAAATCTAAGTGGGATATTAAATCTAGTTTTAACTACTGTGCGTGCGTAGGTGTACTCAAGTAAACCTTCTGCGCCATGAATGCGGCCATATCCAGAGTCTTTAACCCCACCAAATGGCACAGATGCAACTGCAGCAAATAAAAAGACTGAATTTATTGAAACCATGCCACAGGCAAGCTTTGAAGCAATCTTTTCACCATCTCGCTTTGAAAAAACCGCTGCCGCAAGTCCATAAGTGCTGGCATTAGATAACTTAATCGCTTCATCTGTTGTTGATACCTTGTTTATAGCAATAGTTGGCCCAAAGGTTTCTTGCGTCATCGCCGTTGAATCCTCGGGCACATCTAACATAATTACCGGTTCAACATAGGTGCCTTTCACAGAGTCTGCGCCCCCTAATAAAAACTTAGCTCCCTTTGCTTTAGCATCATCTAAGTGGGATTGAATTACATTTAATTGTGATGGCATGGTCGCTGGGCCATAATCTTTGCCAACCTCAATCTTTTTTGCCATCTTGCTTATCTCATCAATGAATTGATCTGCAACAGATTCGACCACATAACCTCTTTCTGCTCCAATACAAGATTGACCTGCATTTGCCATGGCAGACCAGAGTGTGTATTCGGCCGCTAGTTTTATATCAGCATCTTTTGCCACAATTACTGGATCCTTGCCACCACATTCGAGCACAACAGGAATCATTGATTGCGCGCAACTTTCTGCCACTTTTTTAGCAGTTTTAGTTGAGCCGGTAAATGAGAGCTTATTAATCTTTGATTGAGTTAATGCTCGTCCCGTATCAGGTAAGCCAGTAACAGTTGCAAAAATATTTTCAAAAGGTGCAATCTGTGCAAATGAATCTGCCAACCACTTGCCCACACCGGGAGTGAACTCAGATGGTTTAAATACAACTGTATTTCCAGCAGCTAACGCGTAAGCAATAGAGCCCATTGGGGTAAAGATTGGATAATTCCACGGACCAATTACTCCAACAACGCCAAGAGGAGAACGTTGCACCTGTGCTTTCATATTAAACATTAATAAACCAGCTGGTCGATTTTGTTTTTGCATAATCTCTTCAGCATGTTTTGCCGCCCATGCCAGGTGATCAATTGCAATAGAGACCTCAAGGGATGCATCACTTAATGGTTTGCCGCACTCAGTTGCTACTAAGTTTGCAATCTCGTTTTGGTTTTTAGTTATATAAGATGCCCATTTAAGCAAAGTGCGCTTTCGGGCGGTAAAGCCAAACTCTTGCCAGCGCTTACTCACATCTTGGGCCAGATTTACTTGAGCAAATACCTCATCGAGAGAAAAGTTTTTATACTTTGCAATTACCTCACCAGTTTTAGGATCACATTTATCAAAGGTGGCTTCAAGGTTCATAAGGTAAGAGTAAACTCTTTTTGTGCCAGAGTTAATCCGCCCTTCAACGGTATTGCCAGCCAATCGCAGCGCAATCACCTTCAAAACCAGCGATGGGCTTAACTTAATTGGTGAGGTTGCCACCCCGTTAGGTGAAATAACTGGCTCACTTTTAATGCTTCATCCCAATCCATCAGGTGGGGGAATGATGGATTCACATATATATAAGAAGGCAGCCAATCGCTTGCCTGCCATGGCAGGTATTCAAATAATTAGATTTAACACCCGTGGCACAACAAGTGAGGCAGGAAAAAGTGAGGGTGAATATGATCATGGAAAAGGTGAAAAGCAAGATGTTCTGGCCGCTCTTGATTACTGCTTTGAGCAATTAAAGATAAAAGATTTATATGTAATTGGTTGGTCCTTTGGAACCGAGCTTGCTTTGCAATATGCAAGAGATAAAAGAATTAAAGAGTTGATCCTGCTTAGCCCACCAATGCTTTCAACAACGGAAGATGATCTAGATTTTTGGATTAAAG
>CAIUBS010000130.1 GCA_903897475.1 uncultured Actinomycetes bacterium
CTTATCAGTTACAAACTCACCAGTTAATTTATAAATAAGAAAGGTATCAGTTGTAGTAATTACTGCATCTTCTGGAAGGTGTGGGTAGTGTTGCTTAAGCCAGCTAATCTTTGGTGCTACAAAGTAGGGATCAATTGTTAGACCAGTCTTACTTAATACAAACTCAGAGTGATCTTTTTTGCTCTCACAGATTTGAGCACTTCTTGAATCCTGCCAGATAATTACTGGTGTTAATGGCTCGGCAGTTTTTTTATCCCAAGCTAATATTGATTCACCCTGATTAGCTAAGCCAACTGCGCTTATCTTTTCACCGCTGCTACTTAATACTTGATTAATGGCATCAACTACAGATTGCCACATTTGATTACCAGAGGTAGTAGCTGATCCACTCTCAAGATGCTCAACTGGTAGTGGGGCGCTTCCTTTGGCGATTACCTGAAAATCATCATCTAACAAGATCGCCTTGGTAGCTGAGGTGCCCTGATCGATAGCTAATATCGCCATGGCTTACCTTAACTATTGGGGCAATACCACCCGCATAGGGGGTAAAAAAATTGAAAAATAATCGGCAAAATAAGGCAAATACCCTTCCGTAATCTAGATCACAGGAGTAGAAAAGGGGTAAGGCTTTTACCAAAAAGCCACCTAAAAGGAGGAATATTCAATAATGTCAACGCTGAATAATGACGAGCGCAAGCTCGCAGAGCTTGGCTATAAACAAGAGCTTGATCGCTCATGGAGTGGGTTCTCAAACTTTGCGATCTCATTTTCGATCATCTCGATTTTAGCTGGTTGCTTTACAACATTCGGTCAAGCTTGGAATAACGGTGGACCAATTGCAATCTCAATTGGCTGGCCACTGATCTCCCTATTTATTTTAATAATTGGTTTTACCATGTCCGAGTTAGTCTCGGCCTACCCAACTAGTGGTGGTATTTACTGGTGGGCATCCAAGATGGGTGGGGCAAAGGCAGGTTTTTATACCGGCTGGCTAAATCTACTTGGATTATTTGGTTGCGTAGCATCAGTTGCTTATGGCTGCGCCACCTTCTTTGATCTTTCATTCTCTTCCTTTAGTAAATCTTGGGCAGAAGGGTACTCACTACAAAGAGTATTCGTAATGTTCCTAGTTATCTTGGCATTAATCTCTGCCGTAAATATTGGCTCTGGCCGCTTTATGGCAACATTAAATAACATCTCAGTTTGGTGGCATGTGGCTGGTGCTGCATTTATTGTTGCAGTTTTGATTATCCTGCCAGAAAATCATATGTCTGTTTATGACATGTTTACCATGCGAGTTAATAACTCTGCTGGCTTAGCAGGGGGAGAGACCAGTGGAACTGCATTTTGGTTCTATGTATTACCACTTGGCTTCTTACTAACTCAGTACACAATTACTGGCTTTGATGCCTGTGCTCATATGTCAGAGGAGACAAAGGGTGCAGAACATGCTGCAGCACGTGGTTTGTGGCAGGCGATCTTCTACTCAGCAATTGGTGGCTGGATCGTTCTTCTTGCATTCCTATATGCAGTACAAGATGCAGATGCAGTAACCGCAGGTGGCGGTGGTGTAGCTGTGATCTTTGCCCAAGCATTAAGTGCTAAGTGGGCAGGAGTTGTGCTATTAATTGCTAGCTTTGGCCAGCTCTTCTGCTGCACCTCAGCATTAACTAGCGCATCTAGAATGATGTTTGCCTTTAGCCGAGATGGTGCAGTTCCTGGCTCTAAGAGGTGGTCAAAGGTTGATAAGAATAAGGTGCCAAAAAATGCGGTGCTTGCATGTGCTGCAGTAGCAGGCCTTATTACCTTGCCAGCATTAGTTGAGGTAAATATTGGTTCAGCTGATGCACCAATTATTGTGCCAACAGCTTTCTATGCTGTGGTATCTATTACTGTAATTGGTCTGTACTTAGCATTCTTAATTCCAATCTATCAACGGTGGAAAATGGGTGATCGCTTTAAGGCAGGATCATGGACACTTGGTAATAAGTACAAGTGGATGTCACCAATTGCAATAATTGAAATTATTGTTATTTCAATCTACTTCATTTTGCCAACTACACCAATGGGTTGGCCAAATAATGAGGGCTTTGATATCAAGTTTGTTAACTATGCTCCAATATTAGTTGGCGGATCATTGCTCTTCCTATGGATCTGGTGGCACCTATCAGTTAAGAAGTGGTTTACCGGACCAAAGACAACAGTCTAAAAGTAAGTTAAATTAATAAGGGCTGCTACGCAGTAGGCGTAGCAGCCCTTATTTTGTTGCCAATTTCTCAACTTATACAATACCCTTCTACTTATGGCTTTCTTATCTATTGAACAATTACGCAAAGATATCGCTGATAAAAAAATCGATACTGTAGTTGTGGCCATGACCGATATGCAGGGCAGACTGGTCGGCAAAAGATTAGATGCTAATTACTTTTTATCTGATGTTTTAAAACATGGAACTGAAGGTTGTAATTACCTATTAGCAGTTGATGTGGATATGAATACTGTTCCTGGTTATGAGATGAGCTCCTGGGAAAAGGGTTACTCAGATTTAGCGATGATTCCAGATACAAATACGCTTCGTTACATTCCTTGGCAAGATGGTGCAGCCTTGTTATTAGCAGATGTGGCCTGGCTAGATCACAGCGATGTTGTGGCATCCCCTCGTCAGATATTAAAAAAGCAGATTAAAGCACTTGAGGCTGCTGGTATGAAGGCATTAGTTGGAACAGAGCTAGAGTTTATAGTTTTTAACAATACCTATGAGCAAGCATTTAATAAGGGTTATAAGGATCTAACTCCTGCTAATCAATACAATGTTGATTACTCAATCCTTGGCGGATCTCGGATTGAGCCACTACTTAGAGCAATCAGATTAGGTATGTCTGGTGCTGGTATGAATGTGGAGTCGGTAAAGGGTGAGTGCAACTTTGGTCAACATGAGATCGCCTTTAAGTATGCCGATGCTTTAACTACCTGTGATAACCATGTTATTTATAAAAATGGTGCTAAAGAGATTGCAGCTCAAACTGGATACGCCCTTACCTTTATGGCAAAGCCAAATCTAAAAGAGGGTAACTCCTGCCATATCCACCTGTCCTTTAGAGGATTAAAGGATGAGTTAGTTATGACAGATGAAAAAGATAAAGAGCATGGCTTATCTGATGTGGGTAGAAGTTTTATTGCTGGCCAAATTAAACATCTGCGTGAGCTTTCTCTGCTATTTGCACCAAATATCAACTCATATAAGAGGTATGTGCCAGGTAGCTTTGCCCCAACTGCAATTAGATGGGGTAGAGATAATCGCACCTGTGCACTTCGCTTAGTAGGACATGGCCCATCCTTAAGATTAGAAAATAGAGCACCAGGTGGAGATGTAAATCCATACTTAGCAGTTGCAGCAGCAATTGCAGCCGGTTTAGATGGTATTAAAAATAAGTTGCAACTAGAGCCTGCCTTTACCGGTAATGCTTATGACTCAGATTCACCACGAGTGCCAGCTACCATGCTTGAGGCCCAACAATTATGGGCAAACTCTGCTTGGGTAAAAGAGGTATTTGGCGCAGA
>CAIUBS010000131.1 GCA_903897475.1 uncultured Actinomycetes bacterium
AGGAGTTTCAATAAAACCAAATGGTGTAACACGTGCATATGTTGCAAGGGATCCAATCAAACCAATGTTTGGACCTTCTGGAGTTTCAATCGGACACATGCGACCGTAATGAGAAGGGTGCACATCTCGAACTTCAAAACCAGCTCGTTCACGAGATAGACCACCAGGTCCAAGTGCTGATAAGCGACGCTTGTGTGTCATACCTGAAAGTGGATTTGTTTGATCCATAAATTGTGAAAGTTGTGATGTTCCAAAGAACTCTTTAATTGAAGCAACAACTGGACGGATATTAATCAAAGTTTGTGGCGTAATAGCCTCAACATCTTGGGTGGTCATGCGCTCACGAACTACACGCTCCATACGTGATAGACCGGTGCGTACTTGATTTTGAATTAATTCACCAACAGTACGAAGTCTGCGGTTACCAAAATGATCAATATCATCAGTTTCAACACGAACCTCTTTGCCGTACTCCATCAACGCATCTCCGCGATGTAGTGCAACTAAGTAGCGAATCGTTCCAACAATGTCTTCAATAGTTAATAAGCCGCGGCTTAGATCTAACTCCATACCTAGCTTCTTATTAATCTTAAATCGACCAACCTTTGCTAGGTCATATCGCTTTGGATTGAAATATAGATTTTCAATTAAATTTTGTGCTGCTTCTTTAGTTGGTGGCTCACCTGGACGCAGCTTGCGATAAATATCTAGTAATGCTTCATCTTGAGTTTCAACATTATCTTTTTCCAAAGTAAGTCTGATTGATTCAAACTCACCAAACTGCTCAAGAATTTGAGCACTGCTCCAGCCTAAAGCTTTTAAAAATATGGTAACTGATTGTTTACGCTTACGATCGATACGAACACCGACCATATCTTTCTTATCAACTTCAAACTCAAGCCAAGCACCACGGCTTGGAATGATTTTAGAAGTAAAAATATCTTTGTCTGAAGTTTTTTCAATAGTACGTTCAAAATACACTCCAGGAGATCGAACAATCTGTGAAACAACAACACGCTCTGTTCCATTGATAACAAATGTTCCTCTTGGAGTCATTAATGGGAAGTCACCCATAAATACAGTCTGAGATTTAATTTCGCCTGTGATGTTATTTGTAAATTCAGCCGTTAAGAAAAGTGGAGCAGCGTAGGTAATATCGCGCTCTTTGCATTCTGCAATTGTGTACTTAGGTGGTTCGAATCTGTGATCACGAAATGACAGTGACATCGATCCTTGAAAATCTTCAATTGGTGAGATCTCTTCAAAAATTTCTTCAAGACCAGATTGCTTAGGAACTTCGCCTCGGTTTGATTTCTCGGCATCGTTTAAGCGAGCGCGCCATGCTTCGTTACCAAGTAACCAATCAATACTTTCTAATTGAAGCGAAAGTAGATTTGGAACTTCAAGCGGTTCACGAATCTTTGCGAATGAAACACGACGTGGTGCATGAGATTTAATTTTTGA
The DNA here is from genome assembly GCA_903897475.1 of uncultured Actinomycetes bacterium. GTDB lineage: Bacteria > Actinomycetota > Actinomycetes > Nanopelagicales > Nanopelagicaceae > Nanopelagicus. The sequence continues at coordinate 1,465 of CAIUBS010000131.1, forward strand.
AGCGGCCAAAGTTTCCTCCAGTTGTCAACTGCGTTAAACACACGAAGACCACTAGGTCTGAGCCGCTATATGCTGAGGACCTATTGGTTTTTTCAAAATTGTGAAGGGGCAGAGTATCCAACCTCTGCCCCTTCTGTCTAATTCAAGCTTTTTACTTGATTGTGACCTTTGCGCCAGCAGCCTCAAAAGCAGCCTTTGCCTTATCAGCAGTTGCCTTATCAGCCTTCTCAAGCAAGGTAGCTGGGGTAGCATCAACTAGATCTTTTGCCTCTTTTAAGCCAAGACTTGAGTTAAGTGCACGTACCTCTTTGATAACTGCAATCTTTTGTGAGCCAGCATCTTCAAGAATAATTGTGAACTCATCTTGAGCAGCATCTGCAGCTCCGCCAGCAGCGGCTCCGCCAGCAGCAGCAACTGCAACTGGTGCAGCAGCTGTTACATCAAACTCAGTTTCAAATGCTTTAACAAACTCTGTTAGTTCAACCAAAGACATATCTTTGAACTGACCTAATAGATCTGCGGTGTTTAGCTTTGCCATGTTCTTTCCTTTTCTTCTAATCCCGACTCCAACTCTTGGTATGAGTACGGGGGTTGGGGGTCGGTTTAGTTTTCTGTGCTTTCAGCAGCATTTGCTGCTTCAGCGACAACTTCTGGTGCTGTTTCAGCAACTACTTCTTCAATCTTTGCTTCGGTAGCAACTTCGGCAACTGGTGCCTCAGCTTTTACTTCAGCAACTGGTGCTGGTGCACCAGCTTCCATCTTGATGCGAAGGGCATCAAAGACTCGAGCAGCTTTTGCGATTGAACCTTTCATAGCGCCAGCAATCTTGGCAAGAAGAACTTCGCGGGATTCAAGATTAGCCAATTGCATAATCTCAGCAGTTGTAACTGCCTTACCCTCAAAAATTCCACCCTTGATAACTAGCAATGGGTTTTCTTTTGAAAAATCTCTTAATGCTTTAGCGGCATCAATTGGATCACCTTTAATAAATGCAACTGCTGATGGTCCGGCAAGCAGTGCTGGATCTAAATCCACACCCGCCTCTTTAGCAGCAAGTTTAGTTAAGGTGTTTTTAACTACGGAGTACTTGTTCTTAGTACCAAGTGAGCGACGTAGTTGCTTCATTAAACCAACTGAAAGTCCGCGGTACTCAGTTAGCACAGTTGCATTTGCGGTGCGGAAATCTTCAACGATCTCTGCCACAGCAGCTGTCTTCTCTGGGGTTGCCATTTGGCATCCTTTCTAAATAAGAAAAACCTCGGCGCATAAATGCACACGAGGCTATCGTTGGCACCTATGCGGGCTGTTTTTTAAACAATTACCTTTTAAAGATTTACTTTAAAAGACCTGCAGTCTTTGGTTACTTTCTGCCTTACTAATTACTTAGTTCGACTGAATAAGCCAAGGGTAGGCCTTTGGGCCTACCCAAGTCAAAACAAGTTTCCTACTGGATCTGTGGTCCACCATCGCGAGCAATTGAGGTATCTAATTTGATGCCTGGGCTCATGGTTGATGAAACGGTGGCAGATTTAATAAATCTTCCCTTTGACGAAGCAGGTTTAGCACGCATGACCTCTTCAATTGCAGCAGCATAATTTTCTGCTAATTGCTCAGCCGTAAATGAAACCTTTCCAATTACAAAGTGAAGATTGGCATTTTTATCAATACGAAATTCAATCTTTCCACCCTTGATATCGCTAACCGCTTTTGCCACATCGGTAGTTACAGTTCCAGTCTTTGGATTTGGCATTAAACCGCGTGGTCCTAATACCTTTCCAAGGCGTCCAACCTTTCCCATTAACTCTGGTGTTGAAACGACTGCGTCATAATCAAGACGACCCTTTGAAACTTCATCAATTAATTCATCAGCACCAACTATGTCAGCGCCGGCTGCACGTGCTTCTTCAGCGCGCTCGCCACCTGCGAAAACTAATACTCGAGCAGTTTTACCTGTTCCATGTGGCAGGTTTACCGTTGATCGAATTGCTTGATCTGCTTTTTTAGGGTCAACACCCAAAAACAGAGCAACATCAACAGTTGCATCGTATTTAACGGTTGAGGTTTCCTTAACTAACTTCATAGCCTCACCTGGCAGATAAAGATTATCTAACTTAATCTTTTCAGCTGCTGCCTTATATTTCTTGCTTCGCTTCATTTCTTCTCCTCATTTGTTAAATCTTGAAAGGACTTTCAAGATTGGGGTTGTGGTGATTTCGAACCAGCGAGGTTCTCCCACAGTTATTTATTTAATTAGAGACAGTAATACCCATTGATCTGGCAGTACCGGCAATAATTCTTGATGCCATCTCTAAGTCATTAGCATTTAGATCCACCATCTTTTGCTTGGCGATATCTTCAACTTGTGCCTTAGTTAGATTTGCAACCTTATCTTTGTGTGGAATTGATGATCCCTTTTCAATTCCAGCAGCTTTTAGGATTAATCGAGAAGCTGGCGGTGTCTTAGTAATAAAAGTAAATGAGCGATCCTCAAAAACTGTGATTTCAACTGGGATGATATTTCCCTTTTGGCTCTCGGTAGCTGCGTTATAAGCCTTAACGAAATCCATAATGTTGACACCATGTTGACCAAGAGCAGGACCAACTGGTGGTGCAGGTGTGGCAGCTCCAGCTTGGATCTGCAACTTAATCAGTGCGGTTACCTTCTTCTTCGGTGCCATATTTTTTCCTTTTCTCTGTCTTGTTAAATCTTTTGGACTTGATGGAATGAAAGTTCGACTGGAGTCTCACGACCGAAAATCGATACTAAAACTTTTAGTTTTGCTTGCTCTGGCATAATTTCAGAGATAGTTGCAGGTAATGTCGCAAATGGTCCATCCATAACTGTTATGGATTCACCGATTGAGTAATCGACATCCTTCATCTCAATCTTGCCACCCTTCTTTAATGGACGAGGAGCCAAGATATTTTCAACTTCAGCAAGAGTCAGTGGAGATGGATGATGAGCATTGCCAACAAAGCCAGTTACACCCGGCGTATTTCTAACGCATGACCAAGATTCATCCGTTAATTCCATTCTTACCAAAACATAGCCAGGAAATACATTGCGCTTTACTACTTTAATTGCGCCATTCTTTAACTCTCTAACCTCTTCTTCGGGAACTTCAATTTGGAAAATAAAATCTTCCATGTTTAAAGATTGAATACGGTTTACTAAATTTCCTTTAACTTTCTTTTCATAGCCAGCGTATGAATGGACTACGAACCACTCACCTGGTGCACTTCTAAGCGCAGCGCGAAATTCAGCATTCTCATCATTTTCCTCAGTTGTACTTTGTTCAACTTCATCTTCAATAACTGGGGCAATCACCTCTTCAATTACTGGTGCAGACTCAGTTACTGCAAGTGCTGCCTCAAAAGCATCCACTGGTGGATTAGCAGGCGTTTCAATTGACATCATATTTTCCTTTTCGCCTTAACCAAATATCCAGAAAGTAATTCTTGTTAATATTAAATCGAAAATCGAGACTACTAAAATCACAAAACCCACGAAAACTAAAACCACAGCGGTGTAGGTAGTTAACTGATTACGAGTTGGCCAAACAACTTTTGATAGCTCAGAAATAACTTGACGGTAGAACATGGCAATACGACCAAAGAGCCCTTTGGCTTCTTCAGTTGAGACGATCTCTTCGCTCATCTACCTTTTCCTTTCTTCGCTGTGCATTAAATCTTTTGTTAAAACTTCTTGCAGGGCAGGAGGGACTCGAACCCCCAACCGGCCGCTTTGGAGACGGCAACTCTAGCCAATTGAGCTACTGCCCTTTGTCCCGAATTAAGGCATGAAAAATCATGACCTAATACAAGCGCCGGGTGCGAAAGTGTAGAGGAGGCAACGTAAGAAGGTAAAACTGGGATAAAAATGAAGCCAGTTTTAGGCGTAGATGGCAGACTGTCCCCCCATGGGCGCATCAGAGAAATCCAGAGTTTCAAAGCGAATTGCTGCGATTGCAGAATCAGCAACATTGGCTGTCGATAGCAAAGCTAAAGCATTAAAGGCTGCTGGAAAACCAGTAATTGGTTTTGGTGCTGGTGAACCAGATTTTCCAACACCAGATTACATTGTTAATGCTGCGATCGAAGCTGCCAAAATTCCAGCTAACCATCGGTATACACCAACTCCAGGATTACCAGAATTAAGAGAAGCAATTGTTAAGAAAACAAAACGTGACTCTGATTATGAAATTACGGTTGACCAAGTATTAGTAACAAATGGTGGCAAGCAATCTGTTTATCAATCTTTTGCGTCAATTTTAGATCCAGGTGATGAAGTAATTCTGCCATCCCCGTTTTGGACTACATACCCTGAGTGTATTAAATTAGCTGGAGGTGTTTCAGTTGAAGTATTTGCTGATGAGTCACAAAACTATCTAGTTTCTGTTGAGCAATTAGAAAAAGCCTTAACGCCAAAAACTAAAGTCTTACTTTTCTGTTCACCATCTAATCCAACTGGATCAGTTTATTCTCCCGAAAAAGTCAAAGAGATAGGCCAATGGGCACTAAAAAATAATCTTTGGGTGGTAACTGATGAGATTTATGAACATTTACTTTATGACGGTGCCAAGGCGCCAAGTATTTGTGTTGCAGTACCAGAGCTTGCAGATCGAACGATCATCATAAATGGTGTTGCAAAAACTTATGCAATGACTGGCTGGCGAGTAGGTTGGATGATTGGTCCAAAGGATGTAATTAAAGCAGCAACCAATTTACAATCACACCTATCCTCAAATGTTTCAAATGTTTCACAGCGTGCAGCAATTGCAGCTTTAAATGGTGATTTGTCTGCGGTACATAAAATGGGAGAAGCCTTTGATAGAAGGCGTAAATTAATTGTGAAATTACTAAATGAAATTCCTGGCATTACCTGCCCAACTCCAACTGGAGCTTTTTATGTTTATCCATCAGTTAAAGCAGTTCTCGGTAAGGAGATTAGAGGTAAAAGACCTAAGACCTCAGCTGAGTTAGCAACTTTGATTTTAGAAGAGGCTGAAGTCGCAGCAGTACCGGGAGAGGCATTTGGTCCATCTGGGTATTTGCGCTTTTCATATGCATTAGGCGATGAAGATATTATTGAAGGAATTGCAAGGGTTAAAAAATTGCTAAGTGAAGCAATTTAATCTAGATCTAAACCAACTAATTGCACCTCTGCTTGCAATTTAATACCAAATTTTTCAAAAACTTTTTTTCTAGCTTTCTTTGCAAGTTCTACTAGATCTTCAGCTGTAGCATCTCCTGAATTTGTTAGTGCTAAAACATGTTTACTTGAGATCTGCGCACCAGCTAATTTTTCACCTTTAGAAATACCTGCGTGTTCCATTAGCCAAGCAGCAGAAGTTTTCACTTTGCCATCAGGTTGTGGCCAGCGTGGAGCATCCGATGGAAGAGAGTCTGCAATTTCTTTACTTAGTATGGGATTAACAAAAAAAGATCCTGCAGAGTTTGCTTCATTTGCCGCATCTATCAACATTCCTTTACTTGCGCGTAGCTCTAGGACAGCTTTTCTTACTTCAGATACCTTGACTCGATCTCCAATATTTACAGATAAGTGCTTTGCCAACTCAGAGTATGCAATTGGTAATGATTCTTCACCTTTTCTAAGTTGAAAAGTTACATTTAAAATTACAAATCTTCCAGGTTGTTCTTTGAAAATTGAGTGGCGATAAGAAAATTTACACTCTGAATTAGAGAAAGTAACGATTTCACCTTTTTGTCTATCATATGTTTTAACTCGAGCAATCGTTTCACTAACTTCATGGCCATAGGCTCCGATATTTTGAATGGGCGCACCACCGACTGTGCCGGGTATACCGCTCAATGATTCTAAATCGGCAAAACCCTTATCTATCGTTAGGCAAACAAATTTATCCCAATCTTCACCAGCTGCTACCTCAATCATTCCACCACTACAGGCGTCATAATCTAATGCGCTACCTTTACTTTCAACTCTAATCACAGTTCCTGCAAAGCCAGCATCGCTAATTAATAAATTCGATCCGCCACCTAAAATTAATACTTGTTCTTTGTTTTTATCCGCAACCTTAACAAATTCAATTAATTCAGCCTCCGAATGAGCATGAACGATTTTGCGGGCAGGGCCGCCAACGCGCAATGTTGTGAAGTTAGATAGCGGTTCCATAAGTTAAGCCTACCTACGAGGTGAGAGGATTTCGTTTTTTCCTCTAAATCTCTCTAAAATCCTTTGATAGTTCTTTTTAGAATTCTTTTCTCGATAATCAGAATTAGTGTCG
>CAIUBS010000132.1 GCA_903897475.1 uncultured Actinomycetes bacterium
CTCGTTCCACAATTACAGCAACTGCAACCACTATCGCACCGGCTTCTTTGAGCGCCTCTACCGCGGTTAAAACCGAACCGCCAGTTGTTGAAGTATCTTCAACCGCTAAAACTCTTCGCCATTTTACATCTGGTCCTTCAATTCTTCTTTGTAAACCATGCGCTTTTTCAGCTTTACGCACCACAAATGAATCTAATTTGCGGCCACTTTTTAATGCCACATGCATCATTGCAGTGGCCACCGGATCTGCACCAAGTGTTAGCCCACCGACTGCATCAAAATCTAAATCTTTAGTTAGATCTAACATAACTTCACCAACTAGAGGAGCAGCAATTGAATCTAAAGTAACTCTGCGTAAATCTACGTAGTAATCCGCCTCTTTACCTGAAGATAAAATAACTTTTCCATGAACTACAGCTTTATTTAAAATTTCTGCCTTTAATTTTTCCTTAGCTGACATGGCTTAAGCCTATCTATTTTCCGCTAATTATTTGGATAAACAACAATTGTCTGATTATCTCTTCTGACTAATGCTTTTGGTGGATTAGCCTCAAGGAGTGCATCCACCTCTGTTCTTAACTTAGCAACCTCAAGTGCCATATTTGCCACCGCCTCTTCTAACTCAATAATGCGGGCGATGCCAGCTAAGTTTATTCCCTCACCAACTAATCGTTGGACATTTCGTAATTTAACGATATCAATAAGTGAGTAGCGACGATTTTTTCCAATGGTTCTACTTGGTGAAACTAAACCTAGCCTGTCATATTGTCTAAGTGTTTGAGGATGCAGCCCAGATAACTTAGATGCTACCGAGATTACATAAACGGCTTCATCCTCTGGAATTTGATTATCATTACTCATAATTTAGCCTTATTGAATAACTCAATTCGGGGATTAAAATCTGATGTAGCTTTTGCAAAATCTTCAATTGCTTTTTTAGCAACACCATCTACTCGTTGTGGAATTCTCACATCAAGGGTTACTAATAAATCTCCCGAAGTCGAGCCTTTTTTTACACCGCGGCCCTTAATTCTTAATGTTCTACCTGCTGGAGTTCCAGGTGCTATTCGAACAGTTACCTCATCACCATCCAAAGTTGGTACAGATATATCTGCACCTAAAGCGGCTTCTGCAAAAGTTATTGGTAGAGTTAAATGAATATTCTCATCTTTTCTAGAAAATACTGGATGTGGTGTTACATGCACAATCACATATAAATCACCAGGACCAGCTGCCCCTGGTGCACCGCGTCCCTTAATTTTTATCTTTGCACCATCCTTAATTCCAGCAGGCACCCTTGTTGTTATATTAGTTGGGGCAGAGCCTTGAGGTGAAAGACGTAAATTTAACTCAGTTCCATAAATTGAATCTTTAAAAGTTATTGATGCTTCAGTTTGTAAATCAGATCCGTGCCTACTTCTACCTCCGCCAAATAAGGTTGAAAAAATATCTCCACCTGCACCAAATAAATCACCGAAATCACCTGAGTTAAAACCTTGGCCGCCAGCTGAAAAACCAGGTGGAATCCGACCTGATTTAAAAGCCTCTCTTGCTTCGTCATACTCGCGACGTTTTTTATCATCACTTAAAATGTCATAGGCTTCAGAAACAGCCTTAAAGCGATCCTCTAACTTTTTATCACCTTTTGTTTTATCTGGATGTAACTCTCTAGCAAGTTTTCGATACTGCTTCTTTATTGCAGCAGCATCTGCACCTTTAGCAACGCCAAGAATTTGATAATAATCTTTTTCGTATAAATCCTTAGCTGCCATAAATTTTTAACTTCTAACTACTTGCTTCTGGCTCAGTTACTGCAACTCGAGCAGCTCTTATAACCCGATCTTTGAACTTATAACCCGGTTGAAGAATCTTTGTCGCAGTTGGTTGGGTTACTTCAGTTGAGGTTTCATGAGTAAGTGCTTCATGTATTTCTGGATTAAAGGCAACTGGGGCATCAGAAAACTTAGTTAGTCCAAGCTTTTCTACAATGGTATTAATTCGATCTGCAACCGCTTTAAATCCACCAGTTAGCTCTCCGTGCTCACCTGCTCTTTCCAAATCATCTAAAACAGGAAGAAGTTCAGATAGAACCGCAGCAAATGCAAGTTCAGAGGTTAATTGTCGATCGCGATCTACTCGCTTTCGATAATTTGCATACTCTGCTTGTAATCGCTGAAGGTCTGCAGTAAGAGTAGCAACCTCATCTACAACAACAGTTGCTTCATTTAATGCTTCATCAACTGCGTCAGAGAGTTCTTTCTCTGACGCAGCTAAATTTTCTTCACTCATTACTTCTGCTCATCCACAACTTCTGCATCTTGAACACCATCATCTGCTGGTGTATCACCTGCTGGAGCTTGTGCAGCATTAGCAGCATATAGAGCAGCACCTAATTGTTGACTGATTTCAGATACCTTTTCAGTTGCACTCTTGATTGCAGATAGATCAGCACCTTCTAATGCTTTCTTAAGATCTGCGATTGCAACCTCTAGTTCACCTTTTTTAGTTGCATTATCGCCATCATTGAACTTATCAGCATTATCTTTTAAGAATTTCTCAGTTTGATAAACCAAAGAGTCCCCAGAGTTTCTAACATCTGCTTCTTCTCTACGTTGTTTATCTTCTTCAGCGTGAGCTTCGGCATCCTTCATCATGCGATCAATCTCTTCTTTTGAAAGAGCAGAGCCACCTGTGATAGTCATGCTTTGTAATTTTCCAGTACCAAGATCTTTTGCTGATACATGAACAATTCCATTTGCATCGATATCAAATGTAACCTCAATTTGTGGCACTCCTCTTGGAGCAGGTGGTAGACCAGTTAACTCAAACATGCCAAGTTTTTTATTGTAAGCAGCCATTTCGCGCTCACCTTGGAACACCTGAATTTGTACTGCCGGTTGATTATCATCTGCAGTTGAGAAGATCTCACTTCGCTTAGTTGGGATAGTGGTATTGCGCTCAATTAATTTAGTCATAACACCACCCTTGGTTTCAATACCAAGAGAAAGGGGTGTGACATCAAGTAAGAGAACATCTTTTACTTCACCCTTTAAAACACCAGCTTGAAGCGCTGCACCAACTGCAACTACCTCATCTGGGTTAACTCCCTTATTTGGCTCCTGTCCGCCAGTTAATGATTTAACTAAATCGACAACTGCTGGCATACGAGTTGAACCACCAACTAAAACCACATGATCGATATCGGCGATTGGAATGCCGGCATCACGTAGTACTGATTGGAAAGGCTTTTTACATCTTTCTAATAGATCTGCAGTTAATCCTTGAAATTGTGCTCTAGTAATTGTCTCATCTAAAAACAGAGGATTTTTTTCTGTATCAACCGTTATGTATGGCAGATTAACTGAAGTTTGCGCCGATGATGAAAGTTCAATCTTTGCTTTTTCAGCAGCCTCACGAACTCGTTGCATTGCCATCTTATCTTTAGTTAGGTCAATACCATTTTTAGCAGCAAAAGTTTTAACTAAGTGATCAACTAAAGCTTGATCCCAATCATCTCCACCTAAATTGTTATCACCATTAGTTGCTTTAACTTCAACAACACCCTCACCAATTTCTAGTAGGGATACGTCAAATGTTCCGCCACCTAAGTCGAAAACTAAAATTGTCTGTTCTTTATCGCCCTTATCTAATCCATAGGCGAGCGCAGCTGCTGTTGGCTCATTAACAATACGCAACACATTAAGTCCTGCAATCTCACCAGCTTCTTTAGTAGCTTGGCGTTGTGCATCATTAAAGTATGCCGGTACTGTAATTACCGCATCAGATACTGTCTCACCTAAGTAACTTTCTGCATCACGCTTTAACTTCATTAAAATACGTGCGCTAATTTCCTGGGCGGTGTATTTTTTGCCATCAATATCTTGGGTCCAATTAGTTCCCATATGTCTTTTAACGGAGCGAATTGTGCGCTCAACATTTGTAACAGATTGACGCTTGGCAACCTCACCAACTAATACCTCACCATTTTTTGCAAAGGCAACAATTGATGGCGTGGTTCTAGCACCCTCTGCATTTGCGATAACAGTTGGCTCACCACCTTCTAATACCGATACGCAGCTATTAGTTGTTCCTAAATCAATTCCTACCGCTCTTGCCATCTAGATTTACTCCTTCTTTTTCTTTTTTAGTTCTAGATCTATCCAGATCTACTTGGGTCTGCCTTTAAAGCTGGCCTTGGGCCCCATGGCTTTAGAGGGATATTCTCAACCTTGAGTGCCTCTTTGGTCAAAAGGTTGAGCCAGATAGGCTCAAGATTGCTATCTACACAACTTAGATAGGGGGTCTTTTATTCCCAGAGCTGCCTTTTAGGCTTAAGTAGGGCGGAAATCAAAGCTCCCCCGATAAGTC
>CAIUBS010000133.1 GCA_903897475.1 uncultured Actinomycetes bacterium
CGGCTTTTGTGCTCCACTTTGATAAACAATTTCATTATTGCTCTGATCAATTAAAATTACACCAGGATCAGCTAAATACTTTGAACCTATGTAGTTAAAAAATGGTTGAGGTAAAACTTCGGCTGCAGAAGCAGGTTGTAAGCTGAAAAATAGAAATGAAACAATTAAGACAGAGAGTCTTTTCACTTGAGTTTCACCAATCTATTTAATCTTCCCTGTGCAGTAAGTGCTCCAATTATTACGATTAATGCTCCTACAATTTCATGCCAAAAAACATCCTCTCCGAGATAGAGCCAGCCAATCACAACAGCTACTACGGGAGTTAAATAGGTAACAGTGCTTGCTATTGCACTACCAGCTGTTGCTGTAATAAAAAAGTTCCAGATATAAGCAAAGCCACTTCCAAATACTCCCAAAAGTAGCATGGCAATTATGGACTCTAATCTTGGATTCGTATCTGAAATACCGTTAATTAGAAATAGAGGCAAAAGTGTTGTTGTTGCCATTATTAATTGTCCACTTGCCAAGGATTCAGGCTTTAGACCTAGTGGAATTACATTGCGGGTGGAGTAAGGATATGAAGCGCCATAACAAGATACAGCTAGAAATAATGCAATAACTCCAATTAACTGGTTATCTCCCAACTCTTTCCAAACTCCAATAACTGTCATTACCCCAAAGGCACCGATTAGTAGGCCATAAATTTGTTCTGGTTTTAATTTTTCCTCTCTAAACAAAAGCAAAATAAATATTAATGTCATAAGTGGCGTTGTTGCATTAATAATTCCAGCCAATACTGAGGTTATATATTGTTGAGCAAATGCAAATAAAATTCCTGGTACAACATTAAGTAACATGGCAACTACCCATAATTTTCGCCAGATATTCTTACCCTTAGGAAGTTGTGCATTTCTAATTTTCAAGAAAATTAGTAAAGTAATTGCGCCTAAAGCACATCTAGTAAAGGTAACGCCAAATGGCGTTAGGAATTCAAGCCCTAATTCAATGAAAATAAAAGAACATCCCCATACCGTTCCAAGAGCCAAATAAGCAGGAAGCCAAGATTTTCTCATTAACACTCCTTAGCCCTTAAGGTTTACTTATGACGCAATCATCGGTCGGCCCTGGTGAGTTCTACCAGGTAGTTGGTGTAGGCCCACACTCTAAACCATGGCCGAGTGATAATCACTTTGATCCTGAATTACTTGAGCATGGAGATCGAAGAAATGTCTTAGATAAGTATAGGTATTGGAAAGTGGAAGCAATCGTTGCAGACCTTGATACCAAGCGACATGAACTACAAATTGCAATTGAGAATTGGCAACACGATTTAAATATTGGATCAATTGTAAGAACTGCAAATGCTTTTAATGTTTCAGCAGTTCATATTGTTGGTAAACGCGATTGGAATCGCAGAGGAGCAATGGTTACTGATCGATACTTAACCGTCATTCACCACCCAAGTATTGATGAGTTTAAGAATTGGTGTGATGATAAAAAACTTCCAATAATTGGAATTGATAACCTTGAAGTTTCAAAACAACTTGAAAGTGCAAATTTGCCAAAAAAATGCGTAATGCTGTTTGGTCAAGAAGGTGCTGGTATGAGTGAAGAAGCAGTAAAGATTTGCTCGGTAGTTTTAGCAATATCTCAATACGGCTCAACTAGATCAATGAATGCATCTGCAGCCGGTGCAATTGCTATGTATGCATGGGCTATGCAGCATTTAAATCCAGTAAACCACCCAAAAGATTAAGTTTCGTCAATTACCTCAGTTACCGCATCTAATCTACGGATAATCTCATTAGCCTCATCTACTCGATTTAGTTTATTTAAGGTTTGAGCGATCTTTCGTTCAATATCGATAATAAATTCAAAGTCCTTAAACTCTGATTCGGTAACACTTTCTAAGACATTTTCTAACGTCATTAACGCCTCTTCAAAATAGCCAGCAGCCAATTGCGCTTTACCTAACTCAAATGATGAATAGGTCTCACGCCGGTGATCATGGGCTGTTACGAAAACATCTAAAGATTTTTGGGCAGCAATTAATGCACCTTCTGCATCTCCTAGTTCAGTTAAGCAGTGGGCAATCTTTTGATCACATCTAGCCACATTGATAACCTCTTTTAACTTCTTAAACAATGCCCGAGACTCTTTAAAAGCTTCTAACGCCTTCTGGTAATTCTTACTCTCTCTATATGCACATCCAATTAAATGTAAATCGTTAGCTGCGCCAGAATCATTACCATCAACTAAATGTTCTTGAACGCACTGATTCATGCACTCTATTGTTTTTTCATACTCTTTTGATCCATACCACCACTCACCCAAAGTGCAGGCAAGTTCAATTGCCATAGGTGATTTAGTTTCTCTTAATAA
>CAIUBS010000134.1 GCA_903897475.1 uncultured Actinomycetes bacterium
TATCTGAGCTATTGCCAGTAGGTATTCCTTGGTATTCCAGATTGATATCATCAATTACAAGTACAAATGTAAATCAATAAATATGGTAAATCCCGAAAATGAGTTTAAAAGGGAAGAGCCTACTCAAACTGACTTAGAAACAGTTCAAGCACAGCTTGGTAGAGCTCCTAGAGATGTATCTGCAATCGCGCACCGCTGTCCATGCGGAGCACCTGATGTAGTTGAAACCCCACCAAGATTGGCTGACGGAACTCCATTTCCAACTTTTTATTATGCAACTTGTCCAAAATTAACTGGTGCAATTTCAACTCTTGAAAGTTCAGGAATTATGGCAACAATGAATGAGAGATTGCTGCTTGATCCAGATCTAGCTGGTAAATATCAAGCAGCACATATTGATTACGAAGCTGCACGATGTGCCTTAGCAAAAGAGTTAAACATTGATGTGCCTGAAATAGAGGGTATAACAGCAGGTGGCATGCCAGATCGCGTCAAGTGCCTTCATTCATTGATTGCACATTCATTAGCAGCTGGAGTAGGGGTAAACCCATTAGGTGATGAAGCCTTAGAGCAGTTAGGGCCATGGTGGCAAAATAAACCTTGTAGCCTGTTGGATAATTTAATTGAACGGAATACTTAATGAGTCGCGTAGCAGCTATTGACTGCGGCACAAACTCGATTCGATTGTTAATTGCTGACATAACTAGTGGAGTTTTTAAAGAAGTTTTAAGAAGTATGGAAGTTGTACGGTTGGGACAGGGCGTAGATAAGAATAAATCATTTCACCCTGATGCTATAAAACGGACTCTGGCTGCAGTTGAAGGGTTCAAAGAAATAATTTCAAGTAAAGGTGTTGAAAAAATTAGATTTTGTGCAACCTCTGCTACCCGAGATGCAACAAATCGTGATTTATTTACAGCAGGTGTAAAAGATATTTTAGGAGTTGAGGTTGAGGTTATTGCTGGCGAAGAAGAAGCAATGCTCTCTTTCGATGGTGCTACTAAAGGACTTATGCAAAGTGATGCGCCTTTCTTAGTAGTTGATATCGGTGGTGGTTCTACAGAGTTTGTTTATGGACATGAAAAGGTTGAGTTTGCAAAAAGTGTAGATATCGGGTGTGTAAGAATGAGTGAGCGCCATTTTAATTCCCAACCAGTAGCGATGGATCAGGTAGCAAGAGCAATTATTGATATAGATATTGCAATTGCTGAGGCAGCCTCGGTGGTACCAATTTCAACTGCAAAAACTTTAATTGCAGTAGCAGGAACTGCAACAACAGTTGCTGCAGCAGCCCTTGAGTTAGAAGAATATGATCGTTACTTAATTCATCTATCAAGAATTTCAGCTGAAAAGGTTTACAAAGTGTCATCAATGCTTCAATCAAAGACTAAGGAAGAGATTGCTAATTTAGGTTATATGCATCCTGGAAGAGTTGATGTGATCACAGCAGGATCCTTAGTGCTTTCTAGAGTTATGGCGGCAACTGGTGCGACAGAGTTTGTTGCTTCTGAGTCAGATATTTTGGATGGAATGGCTTGGTCGCTAATAAATTAGGCGAAGAATGGCTTGGATTTAGGAAGTAAAAAATACGGGTAGATTTACCCCCTGAAGATTCGCCCCTGTAGCCCAATGGCAGAGGCATGCGACTTAAAATCGCACAAGTGTGGGTTCGACCCCCACCGGGGGCACGCTCAATAAATCGAATCTTCAGCAAAGTTTAAGTTTCAACCGCCAAGTTCAAATAGCGGTGGGAATCAAGAGAGATTAATATTTGTTTACTACCTAAGAAGCTGACTAAAGATTGTCAGCTACTTCTATAAAAGGAGAAGAATGAAGAGCTCAAACCCTGTACTTGGCAAGGCATTTAATCAACCTGGAACTATGCAAGTTGATCAATTAGAGCAGAGCTACAACGCTCCAGCTGCCTCTTCAATGCGCACAGGTCGCATGACGATGGAAGATGTCGTTGCGAAAACTGGATTTTTATTTGCAGTACTTCTTGTTGTTGGTGCTTTTGCATGGACAACAAATCTTGGAATGGGTGCAGTTTTACTTGGATTTCTAGGTGGCTTTGTATTAGCAATGATTATTAGCTTTAGTAAAAGCATCAAGCCAGGATTAGTAGTAGCTTACGCTGCCCTTGAAGGACTTGCTCTTGGAACAATTAGTAGTTATTACGAAAGTTTCTACCCTGGAATTGTTAGCCAAGCAGTAATTGGAACGATGGCAGCATTTGCTGGTGTATTGATTATGTATCGAAATGGCACACTTCGTGCTACACCTCAATTTACTCGTGCATTAATTGGTGCTGCAATTGGCTACTTTATTCTTGCAATTATTTCTTTAGTCTCATCATTTTTTGGTGTCGGACAAGGTTATGGCTTTTATGGAGTCTCTGGATTAGGTCTACTACTTGCTGTCGCTGGAGTTGCATTAGCAAGTTTGTTCCTAGTATTAGATTTTGATCAAATTCAAAAAGGCGTTGCAGCCGGGGCTCCAGAAAAGGAATCTTGGCGTGCTGGTTTTGGATTAATGGTCACAATTGTCTGGTTGTATATGGAAGTGCTTCGTCTAATTTCGATTCTACGTCGTCAATAAATAAAATCTACTAACAGGAGCTATGAGAAATCATAGCTCCTGTTTATTTTTGTCTGGAATTAAATCATCTTCGATATGTGATGCTCGAGTCTCTGGTAGTGCTGCTGATAATGCAAGTGCAATAATCCAAATACCGGCTGAAAATAAAAAAGCTGCTTGGTAACTAAAGTAATCGGTAAGAAGTCCTACTAATATTGGCCCAACAATCATTCCGGCATCTCCGGCCATTTGCCAGGCGGCAATAACTTGTCCACCACGGCCTTTGATAATGTCACCAACCACACTTCCTGGCGCCGTTCCCACATAAGCACTTCCTAATCCAAAAAGTGCCATGGATATAAAGTACAAAGTTGCATTAGAAGTAAATGAGAGCATTAATATGCCAAACATTACGTAAATTCCACCAAGCAGCAGTGCTGCTTTCCTACCCTTTACATCAGAGTACTTACCAGCTTTTAACATAAATAATCCTTGAATTAGAGCTCCAATAGTTAAGCCAACACCTGCTATTGTCGCTGTAGAGTTAAGTTTTTCAGTTACAAATAAAGGCAAAATTGAAGAACGCAAACCAAATAAAATCCAGTTATTAATAAATGCCAGTATTAAAGCAATTTGATATGGGCGCAGTTTAAAAGCCTGACTCAATGTTGTTTGTCCTACTTGATTAGTGGGTAAATCAACCTTTTTTCCTAATTTTTTCTCACTTAAGAAGAACA
>CAIUBS010000135.1 GCA_903897475.1 uncultured Actinomycetes bacterium
GCATCTGATGTAGCACTTTTATCTTCAGTGGATGGTGGAGCACTACTTAGAGTTATCGCCGGAGAAATTAATGGATTTAAGGGACCGGGATCAACGCAAACACCAATTACATTGGTACATGCCACATTACAACCAGGAGCAGAGCTACGTCTTCCTTGGAATAAAAATTACAATGCCTTGGCTTATGTACTAAATGGAAATGGAACTGTTGGAGAAGAAAAACATTCGATTACTACAGGTCAATTAGTCACTTATCGAGATGGTGACGTAATTGTCATAACAGCCAATAAAACTCAGGACTCTAAGTCGCCAGAACTTGATGTTTTAATTCTTGGTGGACTACCAATTAAAGAGCCAGTAGCTTGGATGGGTCCATTTGTTATGAACACAAAGTCAGAAGTTTTAAAAGCATTTGATGATTTCCAAAAGGGTGTTCTGGGAGTTGTTCCACCTAATTGGAATAAATCAAAAAGACCTCTCGAACGCGATGGTATTGGTTATAAATTAGGTGCAGATTTAAAGGGAGTGCACGGAACACCAGATGGATTACAAGAAAGTTAAAGTTCTTTAAGGAATTTAACTAAAGGGTGTATACCATTTTTTAAAGATTTTTGTACTCAATAGCCAAATTCAATGCTGCTACTGCAGCTTCATAACCCTTATTTTCCTGACCTTCTGTTAACCCAGAACGTTCATTTGCTTGATCCAAGTTTTCACACATTAACACTCCAAATCCAATTGGTTTATTCCTAGAGAGAGAAACTTGCATAATTCCACTGGTAACGCCTTGGCAGACATAATCAAAATGTGGAGTATCTCCTTTTAAAATTAAACCAACAGCAACAACTAAATCTGAGCCAGCATCTAACAATTTCTGAGAAGCAAGCGGAATTTCAAAAGATCCAGCTACTTTGTGAACAGAAACATTCTTACATCCGGCTTCAGCGAACGCTTTTTTTGCACCCGTTACTAATGCATCGCAGATGTCAGAATGCCAACTCGATGTAACTATTGAAGCATTCAGGCTTGATCCATCTAAAACTTTAATATTTGGCGATGATCCAGTCATTATATTTCCTTCATAATATGATTTAGTTTACTTCTCTTTGTATTCAAATATTTCTTGTTTGTGGAATTTTCAGGAATTACTAATGGTACCTGGGTGACCTCTATGGATTCACCGGCAAGTGCTGCTATCTTTGCGGGATTATTTGTTAATAAATTAATCTGTGAAATATTAAGATTTCTCAAAATCAATGCTGCATCTTCCCAGGAGCGCATATCTGCGCCATGACCAAGTGCCAAATTAGCTTCTACTGTATCTAACCCTTCATCTTGTAATTTGTAAGCCTTTATTTTTTCAGAAAGTCCAATTCCTCGTCCTTCATGACCTCTTAAATAAATAATTAATCCACTTCCAGCTCTTTCTATTTCTTCCATAGCCTTACTCAATTGCTCACCGCAATCACATCGGGTAGAGCCAAATATTTCACCTGTTAAACATTCAGAATGTACTCTAACTAACATTCCTTTTGAGTGGATCTTTCCGTATGACAAAATTGCATGCGTTTGACCATTTGAGCCAAAATCTGTTGCAATCTTCCAAGTATTATTTTTTCTAGGTAAATCACTCCATTCATACTTAACAACATCTTGCTCTATAACTGGATTAGCTTCAATGAAATACTTTGTTAGCTCTGCAATGCTGATTATTTGCAACTTATTAGCTGCAGCAAACTCAGAAACACTATTACCAGTCATCATGGTGCCATCATCATTTACCAATTCAGATAAAACTCCAACAGGTGGTTGGCCTGCCAATATGCTAAGTGCAACTGCAGCTTCAGTATGTCCAGATCTGCCCTTAAGTAATGCTCTGTCTGCTACTAGTGGAAAAATATGTCCTGGTCTGACAAAATCATTTGCTTTAGTTTTATTGTTAGCAATTGCTAAGATGGTATTTGCTCGCTCTTTTGCGCTAATTCCTGTGGTTAATTCAGACTTATAATCAACGGAAACTGTAAAAGCTGTACGTTTGAGATCTTGATTATTTGAAATCATTTGAGGCAAATCAAGAGTTCTTGCTCTTTCAGATGTTATTGCCACACAGATAACACCTGAGGTGTGACGAATCATGAATGCTAGTTTTTCTTGAGTAGCGAATTGAGCAGAAAAAACAAGGTCGGCTTCATTTTCCCGATTTTCATCATCGGTAACAATGATCATTCGACCAGAGCGATAGTCATCTAAAGCTAATCTTAAATTATTAGTCATTGCTTCGACCACCATTTGACTGTCTTTCTACATACTTAGCTAATAGGTCTACTTCGACATTTACTAGATCTCCCACTTTTTTACTAGATAAGTTAGTTTTTTCTAATGTTTTAGGAATTAGCCAAACTGTTATCAAATTTGTTTCAATTTCACCGATAGTCAGTGAAACACCATCCAAACAGATTGAACCTTGAGCGACGACATACTTTAGTAGGTGTTCTGGAAGAACTATCTGTAATTTTGTCCATTCTTTAGATGGAGAAATGCTTACAATTTTAGCTGCCGCATCTACATGTCCTTGAACTAAATGTCCACCTATACGATCACTGAATTTCATAGCCAATTCCAAGTTCAATGAATCACCTATCTTTAATTGCCCTAAAGCAGTTAACTCCAAAGTTTTAGTCATAACATCTGCTGTGAAGCCAAAATCTGTGACTTCAGTTGCCGTTAAGCATGCACCATTTACAGCGATTGAGTCACCAACTTTTAATTCTTCTTTAGTAGAGCTGCAATTTATCTCAATTTTGGCAGAATCTTTTTGAGTAATAATGTTTTTAACAACCCCGACTTCTTGTATTAATCCGGTAAACATTATTGATCCTTAACTAAAATTATTTTTAGATCTGTATCAACTATTTCGGAGCTGT
The DNA here is from genome assembly GCA_903897475.1 of uncultured Actinomycetes bacterium. Classification (GTDB taxonomy): domain Bacteria; phylum Actinomycetota; class Actinomycetes; order Nanopelagicales; family Nanopelagicaceae; genus Nanopelagicus. The sequence continues at coordinate 2,925 of CAIUBS010000135.1, forward strand.
AAATTTTGAAATTAATTCTATTTTCCAATGAATTAATGCCTAAGTTACCAATAAAACTTTGTCCAGTGCCTAATAAAGATGGATTCAAATAGATATGAATCTCATCTACTACATCAGATTTAACCAAAAACGTGCCCAACGTTGCACCAGATTCGACTAAAACTTGGTTTACCTCAAGTTTTTCAAGTAAATCCAAGAGGTCAGATATTTTATGACTCTGCAAGAAGAAAGTTGGGGCAGTTCCATCATTTAGGTTATGAGTATTAGGTATGACTCGATTGCCCATAACTAATCTCTTGGGCTGATTTGCATTTTCTTCCTTTGAATTTAATGAAGGATTATCGGCTAATGCTGTACCTGTGCCAATTAAAATTAAGTCAGATTGCCCTCTTAATTTAGAAACTTGCATTCGAGAGGCTTCACTTGTTATCCACTTAGAACTTCCATCTTGGGCTGAAATTTTTCCATCGAGGGTCATTCCAATCTTCCAAATAAAGTATGGGCGATGATTAGCTATTTTATTTAGCCAAAACCTATTTGAATGACTCACTCTTTCTTTTAGTACGCCACCAACAACCTCGATACCGGCACTTTTCAAGCGATCTGCACCACCTTTTGCAACTAAATTTTGATCTGAAACTGAGTAGACAACTTTTCTAATTCCTGAATCAATTATTAGTTCTGAGCATGGCGGTGTCTTTCCATGGTGATTACAAGGTTCTAATGTTGTAATTAATGTTGCACCCTTTGGAATTTCGCCAACTTTTTTTATTACTTTAGCTTCGGCGTGCAATCCACCATCGTGAAAATCTTGTGCAATTACGTAACCTGATTCATCAACAATTAGTGCACCAACAATTGGATTTGGAGATGTTTTTCCTAAACCAAGCAGGGATAACTCATCGGCTTGTGCCATTAAAGCTGAGTAATCCATAAAGCGCCCCCAGAATAGAAATCGGGGTACGCAAAAGAAAATGACGCAATGACAGCACGCCACTTACATACATCTTCTCTCATCCGGACTTTAACCGTCGGTCTTGGAGTTTCACCAAGTCCACCGCTAACTGGATGTAAGCGGGTCGCAGACTTTAACTGCCGGTTCGGAATTACACCGACCCCGAAAATGTAGCTTTAGTCTACCAAGAGATTATTGCCTTACAAATTGTTAAATAAGCGCAGTTTTATCGGGCGCCTAGTCTATTTCCTTAATGAGTTTAAATTCAGATGAAGAAAGCTGACCCTGTGAGGCATAAAGATCTAACTTAGTTCTTGTATCTTCAATATCTAGATTTCTCATTGTTAATTGACCAATTCGATCCTCTGGTCCAAAGGCAGCATCCGAAGTTTTTTCCATAGATAACTTCTCTGGAGAGTAAGAAAGATTAGCACCTTGGGTATTCATGATTGAATAATCATCTCCCCTGCGTAATCTAATTGTGACCGATCCAGTTATCGTTGAAGCAACCCAGCTAGTAAGTGATTGGCGAAGCATTAGTGCTTGGGGATCAAACCAACGACCTTCATATAAAAATCTTCCCAACTTACGCCCTTGCTCACGATAAGTTGCAATTGTGTCTTCATTATGAATAGCACTCACTAATCTTTCATAAGCGATGAATAGCAATGCCATTCCTGGTGCCTCATAAATTCCACGGCTTTTAGCTTCAATAATTCGATTCTCAATCTGATCACTCATACCAAGCCCGTGACGACCACCAATTGAATTAACTTCTTTAATCAACGCAACGGAGTCTTTGATGGTTTTACCATTTACTGAAACTGGGCGCCCTTGTAAAAATTCTATAGTTACATCTTCAGAGTCAATTTTTACTGACTGATCCCAAAACTTAACTCCCATAATTGGCTCAACAATTTCAATATGTGAATCTAAATTTTCAAGTGACTTAGCCTCATGTGTTGCACCCAAGATATTGGCATCGGTGCTATATGCCTTCTCTGTTGAATCTCGATACGGCAATTTATGATCGGCTAGCCACTTTGACATTTCTTTTCGTCCACCTAATTCACTTACAAAATCTTTATCTAGCCAAGGTTTATAGATTTTAAGTTTTGGGTTGGCTAGTAAGCCATATCTATAAAAACGCTCAATGTCATTACCTTTATAAGTTGATCCATCTCCCCAAATCAAGACATTATCTTCAAGCATTGCTCTAACCAATAATGTTCCAGTGACTGCCCTACCAAGTGGAGTGGTATTAAAGTAAACCTTGCCGGCAGTTGTTATATGGAAAGCTCCACATGCAATTGCGGCTAACCCTTCTTCTACTAGTGCGCTCTTGCAATCAATAAGTCGGGCAATTTCTGCACCATACTCTTTTGCACGATTTGGAATAGATTCAGTATTTGGTTCATCATATTGCCCAAGATCTGCAGTGTAAGCACATGGCAAAGCACCTTTGCTTTTCATCCAAGCAACAGCAACTGATGTATCCAGACCGCCACTAAAAGCAATACCTATTTTTTGACCTATTGGAAGTGAGGATAGAACTTTAGACATGGGGACAGTCTAACCTTTTACGCTAAAACCCCGCTTGGTTTAAGCCATAGAGTGAGGGCCAAATTGCAAAACTAATCGAAACTGGCAGTATTAAAAAGACCACTGGGATTAATAAGGTTATTTCGCTCTTGCCCGAGCGTTTCATTAAATTGAAATTTATTTGCTTATTTAAAGCCAAAACCTGATTGTTTAATACATCGAGTATGGGAGTTCCTCTATTGATTGCAATCTGAATTGAATTAGTCAATCTTCTAACTTGAGTTGAACCAGTAGCGGATGCTAGAAAATCTAATGTTTGAGTAATGCTCCTACCTGCCTCATACTTACTTAAGCTTTCTCTAATCAATTTAGGCAAAATTCCGTCAGATCTTTTTGATACGTATCGAATCGCTGACATAGGACTTTCACCGGTAGAAATCATTATGGAGATCATTTGTAAAATACTTACTAGCTCCTCATTAACCTCACTTTGCTTTATTTCAGTACCAGTAATTTTTCTGATTAATACACTTAGCCAATTAAACTGTTTTGCATAATCAGATACTGCCAGCGAATTAGCTAACTCCTCAAAAATTATCCGTAGCGAGTAAATAACTGCTGGTGCTATTAAAATCAATGTATAGAAATTAACTTTGCTCATTATTTGATATCTCTAAAGTAAATAGACGTTTTGTGGTAGGAAGTTTGGCAATTTTTTGCATCCAAATGTATGCGATAAATGTAGTAATTACACCAGAAATTATTATTAGTTGACCCACTGGTTGTATGTAGGCTTGCCTAGCATTCTCTTGAGTTCTAAGTATTAAGAAAAGAAGCCAGGGTGCAAGGGCAGCTAAGTTCGCTGAATTCTTTATCCATCCAAACCTAATCTGTATCTCTCCTCGTAGAGCCAAGTCGGCAGAGACATATTCAGATAGCTCTCTTAAGACTTTTATAGTGTTCTTACTTCCAAACATTGAGGCAAAATAAAGTGTTTCAAAAAGTTGATCTGCGATTGGATCAGAGAACTCACTTTTTAAGTAATTTAGTGAAGAATCAAACCTTTCTCCATTTGATATCTTCTCAGAAAAAGTTTGGAACTGATATCGGACAGAACTAGGTCCTACCTTTCCAACAGTAGTTAGGCTTTCTGAAATAGAGGCTCCAGACTGAAGTGAGGAAATTATCAAATCAAGAACTTCAGGCCATGAATTTGCTTGCTGAGCTTTCACTTTTTTAGATTTATAGGAGTTATAAGATAAGGAGAGCCCCATTAAAATTATCGTATTGATGATGATTATGGTTAAAAGACTCATCTAATTTATGCGATTTCTTTTTGATTTAAGCGTATCTAAATTTCCTAAACCCTTAATATGCTCCTTGCCATTCCATTTGAAAACAGATTCAATTTCAATTACTGAATCTTCGCATCTTCCTGTAACTACTGATATTTCAGATACTCGCCGCATTCCATGAGCATCAATTGAACATTGAATTACTAAATCGATGCTGCTAGCTATTGTTGGAGTGATGAATTTTTGTGCAATATTTTCACCAGCTAAAAGTGGAAGTAGTTGTAATTTATTGATTGCACCACGAACTGAGTTAGCATGAAGAGTGGCCATACCGGGTAAACCTGAATTTAATGCAACAAGTAAATCTAGCGCTTCTGCCTCCCTTACTTCACCAACAATAATTCGACTTGGTCTCATTCTTAGGGATTCTTTAATTAGCCTGCGTAGTGATATTTCGCCCTCTCCTTCTAAATTCGCAGTTCTAGTTTGTAATGCAATCCAGTCCGGTAGATTTAATTTCAGCTCAAATACTTCTTCAATTGTTATAACTCTCTCTATTGCAGATACCTGACTCAAAAGCGCACTTAGAAAAGTAGTTTTTCCAGCTTGAGTACCGCCGCTTACTAAGAAGTTAAATCCTAGATATATAGATTCTTTTAGAAATTCAGCCATCTCTTGGCTTATTGATCCAAGAGTTACTAAATCATCAAAATTATTTCCTTTACCCAAGTGCTTACGAATGTTTATTGCCCACTGGTTAGCTGTTACTTCAGGTATTGCAACATGCAACCTACTACCATCGGGTAACCTAGCATCAACAAATGGCGTACTAACATCGAGTCTTCTTCCTCCCCAAACTAACAGCCTTTCAATTACATCTTGGATTATCTCTTGGGTAAGTATTAAATTTGTTAACTCACTTTGGCCACCTCTGGCGACAAATATTTGACTTGGGGAGTTAATCCAAATCTCCTCTACCTGAGGATCATCTATTAAATCCTGTAATGGCCCAAATACTGAGCTTTGAACAGTTTTATTGATCACTTGCTAATTATCAAGGGAAATTACAGTAAGAAATTCAGCTGTGAATTAAAAACTGAGCTTTAAAACTTAATAAATACGCTTAGTTACTCTTAAAGTGCAGTTCGTCAATTTGGCTATACCAATCTAGTTGGCTCTGGCCCTTAGTTCTGTGTGATATTTCAATTTCAAAGTAGTTTGGTAATATCTGTTTTACTCTTTTAAGAATATCTTGACTAATTTCATCATCAACTTCTGTTACTAATACCCAAAATCCAAGTTGAGAAATTCGACAAATACAATCAGAATTGCGAAAAATTTGTTTCAATTTAAAATTTACTTCAATTAAGGCATTCTCAAGAAAAAGCTGAGAGTTTTGAATTAGGTCTTGATTGTGAATTTTTTTCATATTTATACTTATGCTGATAATGCTTAGCTTTGAGCCATTTCTATCGGATAATTGGGAATCTCTTCTTACAATCTGATTAAATTGATTCGGTGCGATAGTGCCAGTCAATAGGTCAATCTCGCCATTATTCTTAAAGAATAAATCAGGCATCATCTGACTACTATCTTCCATTATGTTTGAGAAGAGTAGTATTAGGTAATGAATCTGAAAAGGTTTTTTACATTAGAGGCCAGCAGAAAGCGGGCAATTTACCTTTTAAAATTCGAATCTATATTGATTCTAGGAATCGTTATTTATCTTTTAGTGGCACCACTCATTTCTACCGTGAGTGAAGTA
>CAIUBS010000136.1 GCA_903897475.1 uncultured Actinomycetes bacterium
ACGCCAGTTCTACCCAAGAAAAAATCTTCGTAGGCAGGTTGCTAGTTGGAAGCTTTTTATTTTATATGCAACCTTGTTAGTTGCAATAGGCCTGCAAATCTCCTATCCCCTAATTGATGGTGAACCGTTACGAGTTGTAACAATCGCTACAGTTTATTGGGCTGCAGCGGCTATGTTCATTCACGCATCTGTTGCATATGGATTTGTTTACGCAATTCAATTTCTTGTTATTACTTTTTCCTACGCCCTCGTTGTGGAACAGATCGGTAGCCGAAGTGGTTGGCCATTTGGAAGTTATGAGTACTCACCCACGTTGGGTTATCAAATATATGGTGTTCCATTAGTTGTTCCCTTTGCGTGGGTTATGTTGGCTCACCCCGTATTACTTGCTGCTCGAAAAGTGACTAAAAATTGGGTATTCCTATACGGAGGTTTTGGCATGATGGCGTGGGATCTATTTCTAGATCCACAAATGGTTTCAGCTGAAAGATGGCGATGGAATTTCACTGGCTCACATGTGCCATTTCAACCTGAAATTCCACTTTCAAATGCATTTGGTTGGCTGTTAACTGGGATGGGGTTGATGGCAATTCTTAACGTAGTACTGCGAGTTGATAGACGAAAAGTTTCCACTTCAACTGCAGTTCCTGATTTTTTCTTAATGTGGACCTGGTTTGCCGGTGTAGTTGGAAATCTATTCTTCTTTGATCGTACAGGTGTGGCATTTATTGGTGGGCTTGTATTTGGAATATTCCTTCTGCCATACATTTTCTTACTGCGATTTGGTCCACCAGCTAATAATTAATGGAAATTTCACTTTATCTTTCTTCACTAGCACTAGCTTTAGTAATCTTTAACTCATTGACAATCCGTGTAATTAAAAATTCACCAAATAAGGTCCCTGGCACTGTTTCAGTTTTAATTCCAATGCGAAATGAGGAAGAAAATGTTAAGGATTGTCTAAACAGCATATTAAAGCAAAAAGGTTTGGAAAATCTTGAGGTTCTAGCCCTAGATGATGAATCAACAGATAACACCTCAAGTGAAATAAGAGCTTTTCCTAACGTCCAGTTGATATCTGGAGAAGCATTGCCAGAAAAATGGCTTGGAAAGCTATGGGCTTGTCAGCAACTTGCTGAGAAAAGTACGGGTGATTACTTAGTGTTTTTAGATGCTGATGTGCGATTGGGCGATTACGCGGTGGCAAGCTCAATTTCAAAAATGGGTAATTGGGATTTCATCTCCCCCTACCCTCGCCAACTAACCTCTGGCTTTGTTCAAAAAATATTTCAGCCACTTCTGCAATGGTCATGGTTAGCATCGGTACCACTACTAATTGCCCAGAAATTTTCAATTAGATCTATGGCAGTTGCTAACGGGCAATTTTTAATAATTAAAAGAGATGCTTATTTTCAATCAGGTGCTCATGCTGGCATTAAAGCAGAAGTATTGGATGATCTAATGTTAGCTCGAAATTTACTTAAGCAAGGATATAAAGGTGGCGTAGCCGAAGCGAGCAAGATTGCAACTTGCCATATGTATAAAAACACAATGGATTTATTCAAAGGTTACCAAAAATCCTTATGGAAAGCTTTTGGCTCACTACCGGGAACATTTCTGGCAATTACCCTGCTGGTAATGACTGGAATACTTCCAATAATCTCTGCCAGCCTAGCTTCAACCTCTGGTTTAATTGCATTTGGCTTGATCACATTAAGTCGAATAATTTCATCACTTCGAACTGGCTCACTTCCAAATACTGCGATTTTCCATCCGCTTGCAATTTTGATCCTGCTTGGATTAATACTTTTCTCTTGGTTTGGAAAGTTAACTAAAACAATCACTTGGCGCGATAGAACGGTGATCTAAGTGGCAAAAATTTCTGTAATAGGTGCTGGTGTTGGCGGCATGAGCGC
>CAIUBS010000137.1 GCA_903897475.1 uncultured Actinomycetes bacterium
CGAAAATGTCCAATACTTTCTCGCGCTCTCTAAAAGCAAAAATCATTGGTGAAAGAGCTCCTAGTTCTAATGCTCCAGTGCCAAGTGCCACCATGTGGGGTGAGATTCGATTGAACTCCATCATCATTACTCTTATAACCGTTGCTCGCTCAGTAATATCGTTGGTAATTCCCAATAATTTTTCAACGCCAAGACAATATGCAGTTTCATTAAATATTGGCGATAAGTAATCCATTCTGGTTACAAAAGTTACGCCCTGGGTCCAATTTCTATACTCAGTATTTTTTTCAATTCCTGTATGTAAATAACCAATTCCACACCTTGTCTCAGTAATTGTTTCACCCTCTAATTCCAGAATTAATCTAAGTACGCCATGAGTTGAGGGATGTTGCGGCCCCATATTTACAACTACACGCTCTTCTTTAGTTGCACCAATTTCTGTTACTAAAGCATCCCAATCTCCACCAGTTACTGAATAAACTCTTCCTTCAGTAGTTTCTTGCGAAGATGCGTATGGATCGGTAAATGTTGTCATCGGTAACTCCTGCGCTCTGAGGGAGCTGGGATAGTTGCACCTTTATATTCAATTTCAATTCCACCAAGTGGATAATCTTTTCTCTGCGGATGTCCTGGCCAATCATCTGGCATCATGATTCGAGTTAAACCCGGGTGATTATCAAAAATAATTCCGAACATGTCATAAGTTTCACGTTCATGCCAATTGGTTCCAGCCCAAACTTCAACAAGAGATGGAATATGTGGGTCTTGATCTGAAACGCAAACTTCTAATCTAATTCTTTGATTTCTGGTTATTGAAAGTAGTGAATAAATTGCATGCAACTCTCTACCAGTTTCATTTGGGTAGTGAACGCCATTTACTCCCACACACATTTCAAACCTAAGTTCATTTCTTAAAATTTTGGCAACTTCAAATAATCGATCGCGCTTTACAAATAAAGTTAACTCACCACGGTCAACAATAACTTTTTCTATTGCATCACTAAATAGTGGGTAGGCTCGCTCTAAATCATCAGCAACTTGATCAAAGTATGCTCCAAATGGCCGCTGGGTTGATCCTGTTACTACTGTGGAATTTACTAGGCCACCAAAGCCTGATGTGTCACCAGATCCTGATACGCCAAACATCCCTTTTTCGCTCATGCTAATAAACCTTTTAATTGGTGGGTTGGTTTTGCAGCTAACGCTGCTGCTTCCACTTCTTTAATAATTTTCTCGCGATTTGCCCCAAGTTTTTCATTTCCAATTTGCTCATGTAATTTTAAAATTGCATCCATTAACATTTCTGGGCGAGGCGGACAGCCTGGTAAATATATATCGACAGGAATTACGTGATCTACACCTTGAACAATTGCGTAATTATTAAACATACCACCAGATGAAGCACATGCACCCATAGCAATGGACCATTTAGGTGCAGCCATTTGATCATAAATTTGTCTAAGAACCGGCGCCATCTTGTTGCTAACACGTCCAGCTACAATCATTAAATCTGCTTGTCTTGGAGATGCACGGAAAACTTCCATACCAAATCTTGCTAAGTCATAACGACCAGCACCTGCCGCCATCATTTCAATGGCACAACATGCTAAACCAAAAGTTGCAGGCCAAAGAGAATTTTTTCTCATATAGCCAGCTAACTTTTCAACTGTTGTTAGTAAAAACCCACTTGGTAACTTCTCTTCTAAGCCCATGTTTAATCCCACTCCAATCCACCGCGGCGCCATACATAGGCATAAGCAACGAATACAGTTCCAATAAATAATGCCATTTCAACTAATCCAAAAACTCCAAGATCATCAAATGCAACCGCCCATGGATATAGGAAAACAATTTCAATATCAAAAATAATAAAAAGCATTGCAGTTAAAAAATATTTCACTGGAAATCTTCCGCCACCTGCAGCTTGTGGTGATGGTTCGATTCCGCACTCATAAGCATCTGACTTTGCTCTGTTGTATCTTTTTGGGCCGGTCAGTGCTGCTGCAGCAACTGAAAAAATCGCAAATCCAAAGCCAATTGCCCCAATAGCAAGGATGGGCACATATGGATTAAATGAGGGATTCATACGGTCAAATCCTATTCATTACTCAAGGCCACTTTTGCCACCTACGCCTTGTACCCAATGTGAACTGCGACAATTCCAAAGGTCAGGTCCTGCCAAGCGACAGTTTTCCAGCCAGCATCCCGCATTTTGGACGCTAAGCCATCCTGATTTGGCCATGCCCTAATTGATTCTGCTAAATATACGTAAGCGTCCGGATTTTTACTTATCTTCTTTGAGATAACAGGAAGAGCTTTCATTAAATAATTTAGATAAATTTTTCTGAACAAAAAATTAGTTGGATGAGAAAATTCTGCAATTACGATTCTGCCACCTGGCTTAGTTACACGTAAGGCATCCTTTAATGCCAGATTTACATTTGAGGTATTTCTTAAACCGAATGAAATAGTTGTAACGTCAAAAGAGTTATCTTCAAAAGGAAGATTTAGGGCATCACCTTGCACAAATTTGATATCTCTATGTTTTTTCTTTCCAATTTCGATCATACCTTTAGAAAAATCTAGTGCGATTACGTCAGCACCACCATCAACTAATGGTCTTGTAGATGCACCCGTTCCAGCTGCTATATCCAATATCTTGATACCTGATTTTGGACCGATAATCGAAGTTACAACTCTTCGCCAGGCTTTTGTCCTACCTAAACTTAATAAATCGTTCAAAAAGTCATATCTATTTGCAACGCCATCAAACATCTTTGAGACATCATCTGGGTCTTTATTTAGATTTGCTCGTACCACACCCCCATTCTTATAGGAGTAGGCTTATGGCACAAATCCAACAATTAGGTGGGCGTAACAAAATCATGTCTGTATTAATCACTACTGAGATATTGGGTGAACATCCCCTATTAACCTCAATAAGTACAGATTTAAAAATCTCAACAACCTGGGTGCGTGGTGGAGATGGGCTAGTTGGTTTTGGAGAGTACAAAAGAATTGAAGTTAAGGGTAAAAATCGATTCAAGGAAGCAAGCAGTTGGTGGCAAACACAGTTATCAAATTTGAATATAAATAATAATGTGCACGGGATTGGTACAGGTCCAATACTTTTTACTTCTTTCTCGTTTGATCCAGATGAAGTATCTGTTTTAGTATTTCCAGAGATTGTTATTGGGCAAAAGGGCGGAAAATCCTGGATTACTTGGATCGGAGATAGCAAACAGCCAAATATTAATAAAATTGTTAACTCTTCAAAAAGTGGAGAGTTAATCTGGGAAAATGGTTCAATTGAAGAACAAAGGTGGCAGAGTCAGGTTTCTCAAGCAATCTCTGAAATTAAAGGTGGAAGATTAGAAAAAGTAGTGCTTGCTAGAGACTTAAAAGCTACCTCTACCTCTGAAATAGATGTAAATAATTTACTACAGCGACTTGAGATTGATTACCCGTCAACTTGGGTATTTCTCGTTGATGGATTAATAGGGGCAACTCCAGAATTACTCGTCAGGTTAAGTAAATCAATGATTACCTCAAGAGTACTAGCGGGAACAATTCAAAAAACAGGTAACGAAGATCGGGACTTAGCTCTTGCCGCATCACTTGCTAAATCTTCAAAAGATTTAGAAGAGCATGAATATGCAGTTAAGTCAGTAGCCGACTCTCTGGCACCATTTTGTTCATCGACTAATGTTCCAGAATCGCCATTTGTTCTACACCTTTCAAATGTGATGCACCTAGCTACAGATGTTACCGGCGTGCTAAATGACAGTGCTAAGCAAGCAGACATTTTTACTTTAATTGAGAATTTACATCCTTCAGCCGCAGTTTGTGGCACACCAACTGAGGATGCTAAAAAATTGATTTCTGAATTGGAACAAATGAATAGATCTAGATATGCAGGTCCCGTTGGCTGGATTGATGCAAATGGTGATGGTGAAATTGCTATCGCTTTAAGATGTGGATTACTTAGTGATCAAAATAAGTCGATCAGAATCTTTGCTGGCTGTGGAATAGTTGCAGGATCTGATCCAGTAACTGAATATGCAGAAAGTCAGGCTAAATTAATGCCGATGCGCACTGCTTTAGAAACTCTTTGAACAATATCTTTTAAATTTTTCGCATTTTCTATCCGACTTGGCACTGAAACCACCACAACACTTAAACCCTTAATGGGCTCTGAAATTAATTGATTTAATTCAACTAAATTGGAAGCTTTTTTGGCAGTAAGGCCAAAGCCATTTACAACCTTCACTAAATCCAAATTATGTGGCGTTCCAAATACCTGTTCGAAATTATCAGTATTTGACTGAGGAAGTGTTGAAAAAATACCTCCGCCATTATTATCAATTATGAAAATTCTAATGTTTAATTTGGATGAATTAGACAGGGCCGATATGTCGTGTAGGAAAGTTAGATCACCTAATATTGCAGTAGTTGAATCAAACTTTTCTGCAATTCCAAATACTGTTGAAATGTTACCGTCGATGCCTGCAAGTCCTCTGTTAGCAAAAACTTCAATCCCACTTCTTGGATGAACAAAAGCTTCGATGTCCCTAACTGGCCTAGATGAGCCAATAAAAACTGCGCTCCCATCAATTATTTGATCACAAATACTTGTAATAGCCTGCTGCTCTGACCATGCTAAATTCTCCAACTCCTTCGCAGCACTGTTAGCTGCCTTAGTCCACAATTCTGAACTTGTTGCCTGACTTGTTACTTCAGCAGGTAATGAACTAAGCACTAATGAAGCTTCACGCTTTGTATCTACATCTTTGGTTCTTGGGTCAATAACAACTGTTTTTTTAACTGAGGCTATAAATGAATTAATACTCCTAGAAAGAGTAGTTCTGCCAATTGATATTACTTGATCTGGCTTTAAAAACTCTGCGATACTTTGATCTGCTAAAAAAATCGATGCATGTGGGATTGAGTTGGGAAAAGACAGAGGGTCTTCAGCAATAATTGGCCAATTCAATTTTGTTGCGAAGGAATCTATTTCAGTCTTGGTAAAACCGGCTCGATCATGTCCAATCACCAGTACACCA
>CAIUBS010000138.1 GCA_903897475.1 uncultured Actinomycetes bacterium
ATCGATTATTCGATTTACTAATCCATCCACTTGGCCAGCAAAGCCATATATTGTCCCGGATTGCAAAGCTTCAACAGTATTTTTACCAATTACAGATTTAGGTTTAACCAACTCAACTTTTCGTAATTGAGCAGCTCTTGCTGCAAGTGCTTCAACTGAGATTTCAATACCCGGCGCAAGTGCTCCACCTAAAAACTCTCCCTTAGGAGAAACAACATCTAAGTTTGTTGATGTACCAAAATCGACCACAATCGCCGGACCAGTGTTTCCGTACAAAGTAGAGGCAGCTAAGGTATTAACAATCCGATCTGCACCAATCTCTTTAGGATTATCTACCAGTAATGGCACACCAGTTTTTACGCCTGGTTCAATTATTACGCTCTTAATATCAGAGTAATGATCATTTACTAATTTTCTAACCTCTCTTAAAACAGCAGGCACAGTCGAACAGATAGCAATACCAGTAATTGAAAAACCTTCTACTAGAGAGCTGTATTGCAACCACAACTCATCAGCTGTATCTCTCGGATCAGTCTTGACCCGCCATGAATGTTCTAGAACATCACCGTTAAAAACTCCAAGAACTGTATTGGTGTTGCCGACATCTATCGCAAGTAGCATTACTTTTCCTTTCTGAAATCAAGTCCAATATCTAGTATTTGGGCTGAATGTGTAAGTGCACCAACTGCCAAATAATCAACTCCAGTATTTGCATACGCCTTTGCGTTCTCTAAAGTCAATCCGCCGGAAGCTTCTAATTTAACAACTCCGTTAGTAATACCCACCGCTTTTGTGCATAGATCAATACTCATATTGTCTAATAAAATTAAGTCTGGATTTAGTGAAATAGCCTCAGATAATTGTTCTAACGTATCGACTTCAATTTCAACTTTTTTGGTTGGGAATTTCTGTTTAATTAATTTAAAAGCATTAGTAATACTTCCAGCCGCAATAATGTGGTTATCTTTAATCAATACTGATTCTGAAAGCGAGACTCGATGATTAATGCCACCGCCCATCCTGACTGCAAACTTCTCTAACTGCCTAAGCCCAGGAGTTGTCTTTCGCGTATCTCTAACTTTGCATTTAGTCCCGGAAACTTCTTTAACCCACTTACTAGTGATAGTAGATATACCACTTAGATGGGAAAGAAAATTAATTGCAGTTCGTTCAGCAAGTAGCAATTTTCTAGTATTTGCCTGAACCTTTATAAGAACTTTATCTACAGAAACCTTTGAGCCCTCATCAACTAAAACTTCATAATGATTTATTCCACAATACTCCAGCACGGCAGCAGCAACATGCAATCCACTTACAACACCTTCTGCCCTACAAACAAAATCAGCGGTAGAGACCTGTGTTTCTGAGATAGTGGCAGAAGAAGTTATATCCTCTCCACCGGCTAAATCTTCACTAATAGCATCTTTTACTTGTTGAAAAATATGATTTGGAGATAGGCCTATGGCTTTTAAGTTATCCCTTAATTGGTTCATTTAACTGGCTCCAAATCTGATATCCAATTACCAGAGTTATCAATTTCCCCAGTAATCCTACTTAACCAAGAATCAGAGCTGAGCGGGTAATCGCTGCGCCAATGCGAACCACGGGATTCTTTTCTTGTTAGTGCAGATTTAACAATAGCAGTAGCAAGTAAATGCAAATTAGTTGCCTCCCAAGATTCAATTCTTGGTTCAGTACTAGTTAATTTAGAGAGTTCATTTAATGTTTGTAAAGTTTTTCGCAAAGAGGATTCAGATCTCATAACTCCTGCCCCTTCACTCATTGCAATTTGTAGCGGTAAAACAATTTTAGGATCAAGTAAAGTTGTTTTGCTTTCATAAATTGGTTCCTCCTGCGCAGGTAAATCCTTAGCTAAGGCCGCGGCAATTCGTGCACCAAAAACCAAACCCTCTAAAAGTGAATTAGAAGCAAGTCGATTAGCACCATGTGCTCCAGTACATGCTGATTCACCACAGATATAAAGGCCCGCAATTGAGGACTGTCCATTTAAATCTACCCTTACGCCACCAGATGCATAGTGCGATGCTGGAGCAACAGGTATTTTTTCAATTGTTGGATCTATTCCATTTGCCATGCATGAGGCATAAATGGTTGGAAATCTAATTTGAAAATCTTTAACTTTCAGCGCATCTAACCAAACATAAGGTTGACCACTTTCTTGCATTTGATTAAATATTTCTTTAGCAACAACATCTCTAGGTGCAAGATCAGCCTGGGGATGCTTTCCAATCATGAATTGTTCATTTTTATGATTCAACAATATTGCACCTTCACCACGCACGGCTTCACTAATCAGTGGCTGTTGACCGCGGTTTGCTAAATCCCGCCATAAAACTGTTGGGTGAAATTGTATGAATTCAACATCAGCAACTTTTGCACCAGCCCTAAGTGC
>CAIUBS010000139.1 GCA_903897475.1 uncultured Actinomycetes bacterium
AGCTTCTAATTTTCCATATACGTTTTTATGGAAATTTAGTGGCGATACTTTTATTCCTGCCAGCCAATCACTTTTATCTGTAGAAATTAATGGCTCATCAAACTGAATATTTAAATGAACTGGATTACCCGATAAATAATTTTTAATCTCAGTATCTGTAAAAATATCATGTGTTTTTATTGATTGAAACATCCCTATTTGATCTGTAGTTTGATTTGCACCTGTTTTTCGAAGGCGAGCAGGACGATCTGCGGTAATAATTATTAACTTATTGCCACTATGAACTGCTTCAAGAGCTGCTGGCAAAAAATTTGCAGCAGCCGTACCACTTGTGCAAATTACTGCAACATAATTATTACTTGCTTTAGATAGACCAAGAGCAAAAAAAGCGGCACCTCGCTCGTCAATTTTCACATGCAAATCTATTAGTTGCTTATTTGCTGCCTGACTCAATGCTATAGAAAGTGGTGCATTTCGTGAACCAGGTGAGATTACAAAGTCACTAACTCCTACTTCAATTAGTTGCCTAATAATGGAATGAGCCAATTTAGTTGCATCACTCAAATTAAGCCCTCCTGATAAATCTGATTGATCCTATTGTGCCACCAAATCTGTCTATCGGGTTTTACTTTAAATTCATCAATTAGGTCTGGAACTATTTTCTTATTCTTGATTTGGCCATCAATGATGGTAAGTGGATTACTAGTTATGTCAGATTTAAATAGTACTGCTGTTCCTAATCCACATGCTCCGTATAGATTTGGAATTGATTGTGCAAGTGATAGACCATGTGAGATACCTATACTGCTTTCTAATGCACTTGAAATAACTACAGGTAAATCAATTTTTTCAATTAGCTCTAAGGCGGAAGAGGTACCTCCTAAAGGGGCCCACTTAATTACAGCTATATCGGCAACGGTCTTCAAAATTGAAGGATCCTGGTCTAAATGTTTTCTTATTGACTCATCTACTGCAATTTTACTCTCAGTTTTTTTACGTAACTCTAAGAGGTCTTCCATTTTTAGGCAGGGCTGTTCAATATAATCGATTTTTCCCTCAAATTCTTTTTCATAATTATTAATATTCTCAACTGCTTCTTCAAAATCCCATTGACCATTTACATCTAACCTAAAGTTCGCATCCGGTATATGTCTTAATACCTCAATCAATAGTTCTCTATCTTTTTTAAAATCATTGATTTTAATCTTGACTGTTTTGCAACCTGGAAATTTTGAGAGTAGATCTTTTACATTCTCTACTTCAGTATTGGGTAAAGTGGCATTTATTCCTATTTCTTCTCGAAGCTTCGTTGGTTCTTTCGTCATTGCACCTTCTAGGGCTGCTTTGAGCCAGATAGCAGATTCTTTGCTGTCATATTCAATAAATGGTGAGAATTCACTCCAACCAGCAGGTCCTTCAAACAGGGCTACTTCACGAAAACTTACTCCACGGAAGTTGGTACTTAAAGGTAAGGCAACAACACTTAACTCATATGGGAACATAACTAAGGACGTTTAGGAAATTTATTAAATTCTGGATCGCGTTTTTCTTGATACGCGTTACGTCCTTCTTGACCTTCCTGAGTTAAGTAAAAAAGTAAAGTTGCATCTCCTGCTAGTTGTTGCACCCCAGCTAATCCATCATCGGCAGCATTTAAACTTGCCTTTAACAATCTAAGTGCCATAGGAGAGTGACGAAGCATCTCTCTTGCCCAAGATACAGTTTCTGCTTCTAACTCTTTGATAGGTACTACTGTATTTACTAATCCCATTGCTAAAGCTTCGGATGCATCATATTGCCTGCATAAAAACCATATCTCTCTAGCTTTCTTTTGACCTACATGAGCCGCTAAAAGTCCAGAGCCATACCCGCCATCAAAAGAACCAACCATTGGTCCGGTTTGGCCAAATTTTGCATTATCTGCTGCAATTGTTAAATCACAAACTACATGCAGTACATGACCGCCACCAATTGCCCAACCTGCCACCATTGCTATCACTGGTTTAGGAGTTCGACGAATTTGAACTTGTAAATCTAAAACATTTAATCTACCAATACCTTTTTTACTTAGTGCATCATCTCCCAAATATCCATCGTCTCCACGAACATTTATGTCTCCTCCGGAACAAAAAGCTTCATTACCTTCACCAGTAAAAATTATGACCCCAACTTGATCATTATCTCGAGCGAGGTCGAATGCTTCAGATAACTCAAAAAGTGTTTGTGGGCGAAATGCATTTCTTACCTCTGGGCGGTTGATTGTGATCTTTGCAATGCCATCCGCAACTTGATACTTAACATCGGTAAATTTTTCACTACCAACGCCTGATTGCCAGTTAGGAATTGAACGCTCTCCTGGCTGACGCTTAATTGGCTTGCTCAAGATATTCTCCAAGGTGTTAATCGGATTTAGATAGAGATAGCCTACGGGGATTATGGTGGAAAAAAAACTGCGCCCAATACTGCCTATTCAGGCTGAGTGGTCAACCCCACAATTGCAAGAAAAAATAGCGGTGGCTTTAGAAGGTTCAGGAGCCGCATTATCAACATTAAAGCTTTCAGTCACTGAAGTTGAGGAAGATATTGCATTGGTAGTTAATACATCTGGCTCAACCGGAGATTCAAAATCAATTGCAATTTCAAGGGCTGCACTGATCGCCTCTACTAATGCAAGTCATAAATTTTTAGGTGCTACTCCTGGCGATACTTGGTCACTTCTTCTTCCAACAACACACATCGCAGGACTAAACGTAATAATCAGGGCTACAGCGCTTGGGACAAAAGTTTTAGATAATCGTAAGGTTGATAATTATCAGGATGCTGATTTTATTTCGATAGTGCCTACTCAACTACACAAAGCAGTTTATGAAGATTCGAAATTACTTGAGCATCTGACAGCTGCTGAAGCAGTTCTAGTAGGCGGCGGGCCTTTAGATTCGAATCTTAGAAAATTAGCTGAGCGTAAACATGTAAAGGTAGTTACAACTTACGGCATGACTGAAATGAGTGGTGGATGTGTATACAACAATAAACCACTGGAGGGTGTTAAGTTCGAAGTAGATAATAATAGTTTGATCAAAATAAATGGTCCTATGATGGCAATGGGATACTTAAGTTCAGATGGCACTATCAAACCATTTGAAAAAAATGGTTGGTTTGAAAGCAGCGATCTTGGTGAGATAAATTCTGGATTACTTAAGGTAATTGGGCGAGCAGATGAAGTAATAATTTCTGGAGGTGAAAAAATCTCATTA
The DNA here is from genome assembly GCA_903897475.1 of uncultured Actinomycetes bacterium. GTDB lineage: Bacteria > Actinomycetota > Actinomycetes > Nanopelagicales > Nanopelagicaceae > Nanopelagicus. Next base: position 3,255 of record CAIUBS010000139.1, read on the forward strand.
CCCTTTGTCGAATCCCAAATTAAAAAAATCTTTCCGGATGTTCCACTAATTCTATTTTCTATTCCAGATCAACTATGGGGAGAAAAGCTTTGTATTGGTTCAATAAAGAATTTATCTCTTGAGGAAATTGGTAGCAAATTAGGACCCATTTATAAACCTAAATCATTTTTCTTGTTCGATGAAATACCTACGACTACTATCGGAAAACCAGATCGAATGCATGCAAAGAATCTGGCTTTAAAGTTAGGGACTGCTAATTGAATAAATGGTTGATTGGTGCAAGAGTTAAAACTCTTCCGGCTGCAATTTCACCAGTACTAATTGGGACAAGTTACGCGCAGGATATAAATTGGATTAATGCAGCCTTAGCATTAGTAGTTGCACTTTTTTTACAGATTGCAGTTAACTACGCAAACGATTATTCAGATGGAATTAAGGGAACTGATAGCAATAGAGTTGGTCCAACTAGATTGGTCGCCTCCGGGCTAGCTTCTGTAAGATCTGTTAAGAATGCTTCTTACTTTTGTTTTCTCATAGCTGCTATCGCTGGATCAATACTTTCACTAAGTATAAGTAAATGGTTATTTGTGATTGGGGCTTTATCAATATTGGCAGCTTGGGGATACACCGGAGGAAGGAAACCTTACGGTTATCTAGGATTTGGTGAGGTTTCTGTATTTGTTTTTTTTGGACTAATTGCAACTATTGGTAGCTATTACATCCAAAGTAAGGAAATTAATTGGCAGATTTTTCTGCTTTCTATTCCAGTTGGATGTTTATCGTGTGCGGTCTTAGTTATTAATAACCTTCGTGATCTTTCTAATGACAAACTGGTAGGAAAGCGAACCCTTGCAGTTTTATTGGGAGATAAGAAAACTAGAAATTTTTACACCGTTTTATTGGTAGTTTCTCAGTTAATTTCGGTGCTAGCTGCGGTAGTCAATATTAGAATGTTATTTACCTTGATTTGTATTCCTGTAATGATAAATGCCATTAAAAAGGTA
>CAIUBS010000140.1 GCA_903897475.1 uncultured Actinomycetes bacterium
ATCTTTCTCATCAGGAACCAATAAAAGTACTTGTCCTAAATGGCTCCTGAGTTTAGCAATCTCAGATATAAACCAGGTGGGATTTACGCTCAACGGCAAACTTAACCCCCAGCGCAATTTTTCCTTAGTATGAAGTTGCAATGAGTCAGCACGACCCAAAATACTTTTGATCTCTTCGGAAATTGGCAGAATTGCATCAACGTTTTCCTTATCTAAAAAAACATTCTCTTCGCGTATGACTCGAGATGGGATTGCTTGATTTAGAAGGTTCCAAAAACTTCCACCAAATCTATTTCGCACAAGTTCTATATGCTTTAATGTCGAGGGTTGAATTAGCCCACTTGGCGAGGATAAAGCCAATAATGGTTTTAGACGAGGTATCGAGGCATCAAGGTCCTTACGAGCAAGGATTAAGCCCTCAGTTTTAGCCTTTCCAAACTCGATTAATACCTTCGTCCCAACAACAGCTGCGCTCGATAATTCTTGCGGTACTAAGTAATCGTATATTCCCTCTAGATGAGATACTGGTGTGTCAACTAGCACTGAAGCGACTGGTTTCAACTCAGCAACCAGAGACTTCTTTCTCTGCGACCTAACCTCTGATGATCTTTGACGCTTTAACTTAAGTGGAGCGGACACTGCTAGTTAACAAGGGATTTAAGAGCAGAAGCACGATCAGTTTTTTCCCAAGTGAACTCTGGGAGTTCTCTTCCAAAATGTCCATAAGCTGCAGTCTTACTATAAATTGGACGCAGTAGATTCAAATCTCGAATTATTGCAGCTGGCCTGAGATCAAATACCTCTCCAACGGCTTTACTAATTTTCTCTAAAGATACTTTTTCAGTTCCAAATGTCTCAATGAATAACCCAACAGGCTGAGCCTTTCCAATTGCATAAGCTACCTGAACTTCACAACGCTCAGCAAGACCTGCTGCAATTACATTCTTTGCAACCCAGCGCATTGCATATGCGGCAGAACGATCAACCTTTGAGGGATCTTTACCGGAAAACGCCCCACCTCCATGACGTGCCATGCCACCGTAGGAGTCAACAATTATCTTTCTTCCCGTTAAACCAGCATCCCCCATAGGTCCACCGATAACAAATCTTCCAGTTGGATTAATAAGAATCTTCACATTACTAATATCTAAATCCAAATCCTTAATGATTGGATCGATAACAAATTTTTTCACCTCTGGAGAAAGTTGCTTTTCTAAATCAATTTCACCTGCATGTTGAGATGAAACGACTATTGTGTTAAGCGCTATTGGTTTGTCTCCAGAGTACTCAATAGTTACTTGTGTTTTTCCATCTGGTCTTAGGTAAGCAAGAGTGCCATCTTTGCGAACTTTAGCTAACTGTTGAGAAAGTCTGTGAGCCAATGAAATCGGTAGTGGCATCAACTCTGGAGTATCACTACAGGCGTAACCAAACATAAGACCTTGATCGCCTGCACCCTGCAGGTCTAGCGGATCAGTCGAAGATGAAACACGACTTTCAAAAGCATCATTAACTCCTTGGGCAATATCTGGTGATTGCTGACCAATTGATATTGAAACACCACAACTATTCCCATCAAAACCTTTATCAGATGAGTCATAACCAATTTCAAGAACAGTATCTCTAACGATATTCATTACATCGGCATATCCATTTGTCGTAACTTCCCCAGCAACATGGACTTGACCGGTGGTTATTAATGTCTCAACGGCTACTCGACTTTTTGAATCTTGTTCAAGAAGGGAATCCAAAATTGCATCTGAAATCTGGTCAGCGATCTTATCTGGATGACCTTCAGTAACTGACTCTGATGTAAATAGTCTATTAGCCATTACTCAATACTAACTTAGAGGCTAATTTATCCAGCAATATCTCAGAAAGTGTTTCCTTTGATATTTCAGGAACTTTGGTCACATTTTCTGATTCATCGATTATTAAGCCTTTTGTATTATCACTTCCAAATACCGCCCCGTTGGATACATCGTTAACATAGATCAAATCCATGGACTTACTATTGAGTTTTGAAACTGCATTTAGCTCAAGCTTTGAAAGGTCACTAACAGTTTCTGCAGCAAAGCCAACAATGACTTGGTTTGTGCGCTTACTTTTAGCCAGCATGGCAAGAATATCCTGATTGCTCTCCAGCTCTAATGTTTCAAGCATGTCTTTAGAAATCTTATTTTCCCGATAGTTTTTTACCTTCGCATCTGCAATTGCTGCACTCATTATCAGCGCATCTGCATGAGGAAATTCAACCTCTAGCACCTTACTCATCTGCTGAGCAGTCTCCACATTAGTAGTAGTAACACCATCAATAACTGGCAAATTAGTATTGGCAGTAATCAAGTGCACCTGCGCACCTCTTGCCGCAGCTGCAGCTGCAAGTGCAAATCCTTGCTTTCCGGAAGATCGATTACCAATAAATCTAACCGGATCGATCGGTTCCCTAGTACCTCCTGCAGTAACGATTATCTTAAATCCCTTTAAGTCTGATATTAGATTGGAATTTGCATAAATCTCGGAGATAATTTTTGAAGTTTCTGGATATCTTCCTACGCCATAGTCAGAACCAGTCATTCTACCTAAATCTGGTTCAATAACTATGAACCCCCGACGCTTTAAGGTTTCGACATTATCGACAGTCGCTGGATTGCTCCACATCTCAGGATGCATTGCGGGAACTAAAAATTTAGTTGCAGTAGAAGCAAGCACAATATTAGTCAACAAATCATCAGCTCTGCCGGCAGCTAATTTTGCAATCAAGTCAGCAGTAGTAGGAGCAATTACTATCAAGTCATTCTCTTTTGCCATAGCAATGTGTGGCACAGTTTCGACGCTAGACCAAAAATCGGTGATTACTTTCCTACCTGAAAGCGCCTCCCAGGTGGCTTTTCCTACAAAATTCAAACTCGCCTCAGTTGGCACTACATCAACTATGAAACCTTCATCTTGTAGTCTTCGAAGTAAATCACAGGATTTGTACGCAGAGATTCCACCTGAAACTCCAAGTAGAAGTTTTCGACCACGGGGAAACATGGTGAAGAGTTAGCTAGCTGAGTCAGCTGGCTTTGGTTCCAAATTTTCAATAGTAAGCAAACCTTCATTTATCTCTCGCAATGCGATAGATAAAGGTTTTTCATGAACATAAGTTTCAACTAGCGGGCCAACATACTCCAACAGACCTTCACCTAATTGAGAGTAATAAGCATTAATTTGGCGGGCACGCTTTGCCGCATATAAAACTAAACTGTACTTAGACCCGGCCTTATCTAGAAGAGCATCTATTGGTGGATTAGTAATGCCGTCTAATGCTTGATTGCTCATGATGCCCCTTTAGTAAATTATCGAAGGGCTAAAGATACCAGTTCGGATACTGACTGCTCTACCTCGTGATTTACCAGCACATGGTCGAATTCAGAAGCAGCAGATAGCTCTTCTTTGGCTCTATCAAGACGTGCCTGAGTTGAAAATTCAGATTCAGTACCTCTATTTGATAATCTGTTTTTCAACACCTCCCAGGATGGTGGTTCAATAAAAATCATAATCGCATCCTTGGAACTCTTGCGAACCTGTCTAGCCCCATTTAGCTCAATTTCTAGAATTACATTTTTTCCCGCTGCCAGGGCTTTATCAACTGCCTTCCTCGGCGTGCCATATCTTCCACCTGCAAACTCAGCGAACTCTAAAAACTCATCTGCCTTTATCATCTCATTAAATTCATCATCATTTACAAAATGATAATCGATACCATTAACTTCACCTGGGCGAATCTTTCTAGTGGTAACTGAAATTGAGATCCAAAAACGATCATCGTTTCGAAGATTATTTGTAATTGTACTTTTACCAACTCCACTTGGTCCTGAGACAACTAATAATTTGCCAGCTCTCGGAGAGTTTTTCATTAATAAAAACTCCTTTCTGAGCAACTCTATTTGTCTAGGTCCAACTCCCCCAATTCTACGCGAAGGTGAAATACTGGCTCTTTCGAGTATTTGCTCTGCTCTTATTTTTCCAACTCCAGGTACGGACTGAAGTAAATCAATAAGCTTCATACGAGCGATAGATTTACGGTCATCATCAAAAAGCTCTAGAAAAAAAAGTTCCCCTGATGCCACCAATTCTTTAGTCTTGGCCCTATCCCTACGAGCTGCAACCGCTTTTTCTCCAGCTTTTCTGCGAAATCGATTACTTATCCTGGGCGGCTGCATCTAGGCAATTGTATTTGAAATCAGTTCAATTTTCCCACGCATCTTTAAGTCAGATCCATCCCAAAGTTTTGTTATTGAACGCCCAATCACCACAAAATCTGCACCTTCAGATAAAGCATCTTTTGGAGACATGACTCTTACCTGATCGCCGACATCATCTCCTTCAACTCTGACGCCAGGAGTAATCAATACTGCATTACTCGATAATTTTCGCAATGCTGAAACTTCAAATGGCGAGCACACCAATGATGTAGCACCTGACTGAAGGGCTAAATTTGCCCAACTGATAGTTGTTTTCTCGATGCTCTGAGTATTGCCCATTGAACTAAAATCCTCTTCGGAAAAAGAGGTTAGCACTGTTACGGCAGTAATAGACCCGTTGGGTAAAGCTTTTGCGGACTCTGAAATCATTTTCTTACCACCAGCTGCATGTACCGTTAAAAATTTAGGTGAAAGTTTTGCTACAGACTCAACTGCACCCTTTACAGTATTTGGTATGTCATACAGTTTTAAATCCAGGAAAAGATTAAATTCGGCCACTTGTCGCAATCGCTCAATACCAGCTGGGCCATGTTGTAAATAGAACTCAAGGCCCACTTTAAAATGGTCAACTCTGTCGAGGCAGGCCAGTATCCACTTTTGTGCAAGATCTATGTCTTTAGTATCCAAAGCTAAAATTATTGGTGATTTCATCATAGACCTCTGTGTGCAAAACCGATTGCGTCTCTAAAATCATTGAATCCACGTTCAATCAATAGATCAGATAACTGACTTTTCACGAGCATCGCTGCATTTGGACTACCAAAACTAGCTGTACCTATTGATACTGCACTTGCACCAGCAAGAATAAGTTCGAAAGCATCTCGACCACTTGCCACTCCTCCCATACCTACTATCGGCGTATTAGGAAAAGCTTGATGAACCTGATAGATCGCGCGAACTGCAACCGGTCTGATTGCAGGTCCAGATAATCCACCAGTTTTACCAGCAAGTTTAGGTCTCATACTGTTAGTGTCAATTACCATTCCAAGCAAAGTATTAATTAAAGCCAAGCCATCAACACCAGCATTGATAACCGCTGCAGCAATTTCTACAATATCTGTAACATCCGGAGAAAGTTTGGCGATAATCGGCAGCTCTCCTCCAATATTGCGCCGTACCGCCTCAATAACCGCAACAGATGTATCAGGATGACACGCAAATACCTGCCCTCTGTTCTCAACGTTTGGACAGGAAATATTTACCTCCACTGCACTTATTCCAGAAACAGCTCTTAATCTTCTAGACAGAACTCCATACTCATCAACTGTCTCTCCAGCAATTGAAACGATAATTTTTGCTTTCTGTTCAACTAGCCAAGGAATATCGTTTTCCAAAAATGCATCAATTCCGGGTCCCTGTAATCCAATAGAGTTAAGCATCCCACTGGGGGTTTCAGCCATCCTTGGCGTTAAGCGGCCGGTTCGAGATTTGGTCATAATAGATTTAGTAACAATTGCACCCAATTCGGTTAGTGGAAAAAACTGAGAAAGCTCCTGACCACTACTGGCGCAGCCGCTTGCCGTAAAAATTGGATTAGAAAATCTCTTGCTCCCGATCTTGGTTGAAAAATCTAACGTACTCATAAGCCCATCAAATCTGATACTTCTTTTCGATCCCAAATTATTTGCGATCCATCCATGACTGGACCATCAATACAGGTACGCACCATCTTCACATTTTCTTCACTTCTAATTGGCACCACGCAAGTCATGCATACGCCTATGCCGCATGCCATGGATTCCTCAACTGAACATTGATGTGCAATATCAAACTCTTTTGCAATTTTAGCAATCGCAGAGAGCATTCCCATTGGTCCACAGGAGTAGATGACCTCAGTTCCAAGTTCTCTGATCAATCTAGGTATTGCTTCACTTATTTGTCCATGAATTCCTGCACTTCCATCATCGGTGGTTAAGGTTAAAGAAGAAACGGTTCGTTTTCCCTCTAATGGTGCAAAAATCTTATTTGCAGTACTTGCTCCAAGCACCATATCTACTCGACATCCTCTATTTTTAAGAAGCTCAGCTAAAGCAAATAACGGAGCAGAACCATAACCTCCACCGATTAACATTGCATTGGCATTGCTAGTTGGAATTCCAAATGATGTACCTAGTGGTCCGATTAAATCTACGAATTCACCGATAGCTCTCGCGCATAGCCAACTACTTCCCTGCCCATGTGGAGCGACGACCAACTCAATACTTCCACCCATAGGACCTTTATCTATGGCTCGATATATGGCAAATGCCCGACGTAAAATAAGTGAAGATTGTTCGCCACCAACTGAGATAGCAACAAAATTTCCAGGTTTAATACTTGCAGCCATATCACCGACAGCAAACACAATGTGATGATAAGGCCCAAATTTTTTATTACTTATTACTTCAGCTAAAATCTGTTTCGCTGCTTTATTAATCTTGTGTGGAATCACTTAGCCATCCACTCTTGAAGTGACTTAATTTCAAAACTATCATTTTGTAGGGCTGCAATGCCAGCAACTGCAGCTTTAAAACCGGGTATCGTGGTTATACAAGGCACTGCTCTAGATATCGCGGCAGTGCGTATTAGAAATCCATCCTGCCTAGAACCTCGACCAAGTGGTGTGTTAATAACAAGCTGGACTAATCCCTTGGTAATAAGGTCATTGGCTGATAACTGCGACGAGTGTGGATCTGAATTCTTCCTTACTAACTCTGATGGCACACCTTTTTGATTTAAAAACAGGTTAGTGCCGGCGGTGCTATAGATTTTAAATCCGAGTTGATTTAGATCTCTTGCAATTCGCCAACCTGACTCTTTATCGCGTTCTGAAAGCGAGATAAAAACAGCACCCGACCTCGGAAGCGGCCCAAAGGCTGCTGTCTGACTTTTTGCAAAAGCAATTCCGAAGTTATTGGCAATTCCCATAACTTCACCGGTAGATTTCATTTCGGGACCCAAAACTGTATCCACACCAGTACCATCAACTCTTCTAAAACGATTAAATGGCAGAACTGCTTCCTTAACCGATACGCCATTTGGCTTTCCATCTCCGGAGTTAGGAAGTATCTTTTCTTTTCGCAAGCTTTCAATTGAAACCCCAGTTGAAATCAGTGCAGCAGCTTTTGCTAACTGCACACCAGTTGCTTTAGCAACAAATGGAACGGTCCGAGATGCACGTGGATTTGCCTCCAAAACAAAGAGCTTCTTTGGATTACCACTTAGTGCAAACTGGATATTAATTAATCCCCTAACACCAATATCTCTGGCTATTTTCTCTGTAGCTTCTCGAATTTCAGTAAGTGCAATCTTGTCTAAAGAAGTGCTTGGCAACACACAAGCTGAATCACCAGAATGTACACCTGCCTCTTCAATGTGTTCCATTACTCCGGCCAAGTAAAGTTCATCACCGTCAAATAATGCATCAACATCAATTTCTATTGCATCATCTAGAAATTTATCAATTAGTACTGGATGATTTGGAGTTATTTCCGTGGCTTTCTCGATAAATCCCTTCAAGGATTCCTCGTCATAAACAATCTCCATGCCTCTGCCACCTAGGACATATGATGGGCGCACCAACACGGGATATCCAATATTTGTAGCTATCTCGGCAGCTTCAGTAAAAGAATTTGCCATGCCAAATTGCGGAGCTAAAAGATTATTTGATTTTAATATCTCTCCAAATGCACCACGCTCTTCTGCTAAATCAATGGCATCTGGTGAAGTGCCAAGTATTTTTACACCAGACTCCATTAAGCCTCTTGCTAAGCCAAGTGGAGTTTGACCACCTAATTGAGCAATAACACCTAACACAGGTCCGGCAGCGACTTCAGCATTTATTACCTCTAGTACATCTTCAAGTGTTAATGGCTCAAAGTAAAGGCGATCCGAGGTATCGTAATCTGTAGATACCGTCTCTGGGTTACAGTTGATCATTATTGTTTCGTAACCAGCTTTTTTCAGCGCAAATGCTGCATGCACACAAGAGTAATCAAACTCAATTCCTTGCCCAATTCTATTTGGTCCACTTCCTAAAATAATGACTGCAGATTTTGTTCTAGGAATAACCTCACTTTCTTCATCGTATGCTGAATAGTAATAAGGAGTAAGTGCTTCAAATTCTCCAGCACAAGTGTCTACAGTTTTATAGACTGGATGAAGACCATAAGTATTTCTCAGTTGCTTAATTTCAGCTTCTGGTACATTTCTAAGTAACGAGATTTGAAGGTCTGAAAAACCCATTGACTTAGCAGATTTCAATTGCTCTGTACTTATATCACCAGGCTGGGCAAGTTCTTGAGCCTTTTCATTAATCATTTTTATCTGTTGCAGAAACCATGGATCAATCTTTGTTACCTTATAAACTTCATCCACCGTAGCGCCTAAGTGCATGGCTTGTTGGACTTGCTGCAACCTAAATTCAGTTGGTACACCGATATTTGCCATTAACTCTTTAAGGTTGCCATCTTGCCAAACAAAACTTGCACCTTTTTTCTCCAGGGACCTTAATGCTTTCTGCAATGCTTCTGGAAAACTTCTTCCAATTGCCATCGCTTCGCCAACACTTTTCATTGTAGTAGTCAGCCTTGGATCTGCTTCTGAGAATTTTTCGAAGGCAAACCGTGGCACCTTTACCACTACATAATCCAAGGACGGTTCAAATGATGCTGGTGTTGATTTAGTTATGTCATTAGTAATTTCATCAAGGGTGTATCCAATCGCAAGTTTTGTTGCAATCTTGGCTATCGGAAATCCTGTAGCTTTTGATGCTAACGCGGAAGATCTTGAAACCCGTGGATTCATTTCTATAACTATGATTCGACCATCTACTGGATTTACAGCAAATTGAATATTACAACCACCAGTAGCAACTCCAACTTCTCGAATGATTGCAATTGAGAGATCTCTTAATTTTTGATACTCGACATCGGTAAGTGTCATAGCAGGTGCAACCGTTATTGAATCGCCAGTGTGTACCCCCATTGGATCTACGTTCTCAATGCTACAAACAATTACTACGTTATCTTTATGATCGCGCATTACCTCTAATTCATATTCTTTCCATCCAATTATCGATTCTTCAAGTAAAACTTCAGTTGTTGGACTATGGCGAAGCCCGGCACCAGCAATTTGATTCAACTCCTCCTCGTTATATGCAATTCCAGAGCCAAGTCCACCCATAGTAAAAGATGGTCTTACAACTACTGGATACTTCAAATCAACGACTGCTGTTAAGCAATCCTGCATCGAATGGCAAATTTTTGACTTGGCAGATTGACCACCAACGGTTTCAACAATTTTTTTGAATACTTCCCTATCCTCACCGCGCTTAATCGCATCCACATTTGCGCCGATCAACCGCGCTCCATATTTTTCAAATGCGCCGCGCTCATAAAGTGCCATAGCGGCATTAAGAGCAGTCTGTCCGCCAAGCGTTGCAAGCACAGCATCTGGTCTTTCTTTCTCCAATATTTTTTCTATTACCTCTGGAGTTATCGGTTCAACATAAGTCGCATCAGCAAATTCTGGATCAGTCATAATTGTTGCTGGATTAGAGTTAATAAGAATTACTCTTATGCCTTCACTTTGGAGTACTCGACAAGCCTGAGTTCCTGAGTAATCAAACTCGCATGCTTGTCCAATAACAATTGGGCCACTACCAATCACCATTACACTTTGAATGGAGGTATCTCTAGGCATCGCTACCTTTCAATCCAACTTTGGGTGTTGACATAAGTCTGACAAACCTCTCGAATAAGTAAGCAGCATCATGTGGACCTGCAGCTGATTCAGGGTGATATTGAACTGAAAAAGCCGGAATCGAAATCATTTCCAACCCTTCAACCACTGAATCATTCAACGATAGGTGTGAAACTCGCCCCTGTCCATACACCGTCTTAAATTCTCTCTCCTGCGGAGCTGCAACAGCAAACCCATGATTATGGGAAGTGATCTCTACTTTACCTGTAGTGAGATCAATTACAGGCTGATTAATACCACGGTGACCAAATGGAAGTTTATAAGTTTCAAACCCAAGTGCTCTTCCTAAAATTTGATGACCGAAACAAATTCCAAAGAAAGGAATCTCTTCAAGTAAGACATTTCTAACTAATTCCACAATGTCAGTCATTGCAGCTGGGTCTCCAGGACCATTTGAAAGAAAAACTCCATCTGGATTTAATTTCTTTATCTCTTCAAAGGTTGTATCAAGTGGCAACACATGAACTTCTATTCCAAGATCTGCCATGGCTTTTGGTGTTGCACCCTTTATACCTAGATCGATAGCAGCAACTTTAAACCTTGTTGCAACCCCAACAGGCGGTGAGACTACATACGATTTAGAAGTAGTGACATCCTTGGCCAAGTAGGCACCACTCATTGGAGCTGTTTTTCGAACCTTTACTACCATTTCTTCTCTACTTAAATTTGTATCACTAAAAATACCTACCCGCATTGCTCCACGATCTCGGAGGTGACGGGTAAGTGCCCGAGTATCTATTCCTTGAATACCTACTACCTCTGAGTCAATTAGTTCTTGCTCCAATGATTTACTACTTCGCCAGTTGCTAGTTATGGGTGAGGGATTCCTTACTGCAAAACCAGCGACCCAAATTTTTCTTGATTCATTATCTGCATCATTTATTCCAGTATTTCCAATATGTGGTGCAGTCATGATCACAATCTGCTTATGGTAGGACGGATCAGTGAGAGTCTCTTGATAACCAGTCATACCGGTGGAGAAAACTGCTTCACCAAAAGTTTCTCCCGTTTTAGCCCAAGATTTTCCTTCGAAAATTCGGCCATCATCAAGAACCAAATAGGCGGCAGTTTGTTTAGTCATTTCTGGTCGATTCTAAACTAATTAGGTTGCCACTTTTCAGCACTAAGTTTCCAGCATAAATTACATCGGTAATTTTGCCAGGAAGCTGCATTTGATCAAATGGCGTGTTTTTACTCTTAGTCTTCATGTTAATTCTATCAACAATCCAATTTGCATTTGGATCGAAAAGTACCAAATTTGCAACCGATCCTTGCGCAATCTTCTGTCCTTGATTGCCATATCCTGCAATCTGCGCGGGTTTAATAGACATACGATTCGATAACTCTTCCCAAGTAAGCAACTTTGTTTCGATCATAGTTTTAATTACTACAGATAGCGCAGTTTCTAACCCAACCATTCCAAAAGCAGCAGATTGCCACTCACAATCTTTGTGCTCGGCAGAATGTGGAGCGTGATCTGTGGCCACGATATCAATCACTCCCTCGGCCAGACCCTCTCTTAA
>CAIUBS010000141.1 GCA_903897475.1 uncultured Actinomycetes bacterium
TTGGCTGTAGCGATGGCACCAAGCACTGCTGCTGCCTTATTTATGCATTCTTGATTTTCAAGTTCTGGATTTGAATCTGCAACAATTCCTGCCCCCGCTTGAACATAAGCCACACCATCTTTGATTACAGCGGTTCTAATTGCTATACAGGTATCAATATTGCCCATAAAATCTAAGTAACCAATTGTTCCGCCATATATTGCGCGTCGGCTAATCTCATTTTCTTCAATGATTTCCATAGCACGTGGCTTTGGCGCACCCGATAAAGTTCCAGCTGGAAACACAGAAAGCAATGCTTCGATTGGTTTCATTGCTGGCAGCAACTTACCAACAACTGTCGAGACAATGTGCATAACATGGGAATACTTCTCAATTTGCATAAACTCAGTAACTTCAACAGTTCCTGGTAAACAAACTCGCCCTAAATCATTTCTACCCAGATCAACCAGCATTAAATGCTCCGCTCTTTCTTTGGGATCGTTTAGAAGCTCTGTAGCAATTTCGTTATCAACTTTCTCATCCGAATTTCGAGCCCTAGTCCCTGCAATTGGGTGAATCATTACTTGATCACCAGTAACTTTAACGAGTGCTTCTGGACTTGAACCAACTACCGATAATCCATTATCAAATCTAAACAAGTACATATACGGACTTGGATTTTGATCTCTAAGTACGCGATAAAGTTCAAATGGATCGCTATGTATTTGCATTGAGAACCTTTGTGAGAGCACTACTTGAAATGCCTCTCCGGATTTTATTTCTTCCTTAATTTTATGAACTTTGCTTATGTACTGTTCATCTGTGGTATTTCTTAAAAACTCTGGATTAACACGTTCTGGAATTGCACTTAGATCACTTTCTAATTCTTCAAATAAGTCATCTTCCATTTTATTGAGTCGGCTTAATGAACTTTCATACGCTTGATCAACTCTTTCATTGCTACCGTCCCAATTGATTGCATTTGCAATTAAAGTCACGACTCCTTCATGGTGATCAAATACAGCCAGATCAGAAGTTAACATCATTGCAATTTCAGGTATCTCAACATCTGTAATGGTTAAGGTTGGTATTTTTTCTAGTCTTCGGACAATTTCATAACCAAGGTACCCAACTAGGCCACCAGTTAGGGGTGGAAGATTTGGCAACTTTGGTGAGCGCAGATGAGTAGTAGAAATTCGCAGTGCAGATAATGGATCAATTCCGCTTGGCGCACCCGCAGGCATAACTCCACTCCAAATTGCTAACCCCTTTTTCTCTGTAAGTGTTGCTTGACTATTAACGCCAATAAATGAGTAACGTGCCCACACCCCTGATTCAGCTGATTCAAGTAAGAATGTCCCTGCCCGATTGCCTGCTAATTTTGCGTAAATAGACAATGGAGTTTCATTCTTTATTTCGAGCCTACGAGCAACTGGAATTACATTATTTCCTTGAGCATGTTGGCGAAACTCTTCTAAGCTCATAAGAGATTTCCTCATGAGCATATTGTGCCGTAAGGAGTTACAGGCTTGTTGCCATTAAATTTACACAGTAAATAGTAAATCTACTTGCTAGACTAACAAACAGTCAGGTCCAAGCACTGTTTTAAGATCCGCGCTAAGGCTTGGTGAAGCTGCAACTTTTAATCCTTCATCCAATTTTAGTACCGTACTTTTTGCTCCATCTGCTAGCCGTAAATGAACTTCTCGACCGCCAGGATGTGAACGTAAAATCTCTTTAACTCTATCAATAATTGGTGGTGTACATCTTGCCATCTCCATTGAGATTACAAGTGGCCCAGTTGGTACCAAATTTAGATCTGGCAATGTTAGATCTAGCGCAGAGACTCTGGCTTGCTCTTCACGCTTATCAACTCTTCCTCTAATTGCAACAATTCGATCCTCAACTAGATTAACTCCATGTGTTGCATATGAGTTTGAGAAGAATAGAACATCAATTGCTCCTTCTAAATCTTCAACGGTCACTATTGCCCATGGAGTTCCCTGCCTTGAAACTTTTCGCTGAATTTGAGTAACTAATCCACAGATTGTAATTATTTGGTCATGAGAGACCTCAGAAATTTGGCTAATTGAAAAATCTGATACGGATTTTAAAATGTGTTCTACCCCTAGAAGTGGATGATCTGAGACATAAAGCCCAAGCATTTCTCTTTCATATCCCAGTAAAACCATTTTTTCCCATTCGATTTTTGGAATATCTAGATCTACCCCACTAACAGAGGTAGTTGCGTTAGTTGCTCCGAATAAATCAAATTGACCAATTGATTCAGCACGTTTTGCTTCAGACACAGCATCTAGAGCCTCTAAATAAACCATCATCAATCCTCGGCGAGTATGACCTAGGGAATCAAAGGCACCCGCCTTAATTAAAGATTCAATGCTTTTCTTGTTGCACACAATGGAGTCAACCTTTGCCAAGAAATCACCAAAGCTTAAATACTTACTCTTTTCCTCTCTGTTCCTTATGATGGAAGCAACCACATTCTCACCAACATTTCTTATCGCCGTAAGCCCAAAACGAATGTCCATACCTCGTGGCGTATATTCCGAATCAGACTCGTTAACATCTGGAGGTAAAACTTTTATCCCCATTCGGCGACATTCATTTAGATATAGTGCGCTTTTGTCTTTATCATCACGCACACTTGTTAGAAGTGCTGCCATGTACTCTGTTGGATAATTAGCCTTTAAATAAGCGGTCCAAAACGAAAGTAAACCGTAACCAGCACTGTGAGCTCTATTGAAGGCATAATCAGAAAATGGAATAAGTGTTTGCCATAATTTTTCAATTGCGTCTGAGGAGAACCCATTGGATTTCATTCCTTCCTCAAAATGTACCTTTTCTTTATCAAGAATCTCCTTATTCTTTTTGCCCATAGCTTTTCTAAGTAGATCGGCTCGACCCAATGTAAAACCTGCAACTTTTCTTGCGATGGCTAATACTTGCTCCTGATAGACAATCAAACCGTAGGTATCTTTTAAGATTTCATTTAGTGGCTTTTCTAACTCAGCATGAATTGCCACCGGGTTCTTTCTACCGTTTTTATAATCTGCATACTTATTATGTGAATCTTCACCCATAGGTCCTGGACGATACAAGGCAATAACAGCTGAAATATCTTCAAAACTATCTGGAGCCATAGATCTTAAAAGAGCTCGAATTGGCGCACTATCTAATTGGAATACTCCTAAAGTATCTCCCCTAGAAAGCAATTCAAAAGTCTTTTTATCCTGTAATGGCAACTCTTCCAGTACTACCTTTTTGCCAAGATTCTTTTCAATATTTACCAAACAATCATCCAATACTGAAAGATTTCTTAATCCTAAAAAGTCCATTTTAAGTAGGCCAATTGCCTCACAGGCGCCCATATCGAATTGCGTAATTACTGCACCATCTGCTTCTCGCCGATGAATTGGAATCACATCTAACAACGGTTCTTTACTTAAAATTACTCCGGCGGCATGAACACCCCATTGCCGCTTAAGTCCTTCAATACCTCGCGCAGTATCAACAATTCTCTTCGAATCAGGATCACTTTCATAGAGATTTCTAAACTCTGATGCTTCACCATATCTATCATCTTCGACATTAAAAATTCCACTAAGTGAAATATCTTTTCCCATAACTGAAGGTGGTAAAGACTTTGTTAGTCTTTCCCCAAGTGCATACGGATACCCAAGAACTCTAGTTGAGTCCTTTATTGCTTGCTTTGATTTAATAGTTCCATAAGTAATTATTTGAGCAACTCGATCATCGCCATATTTTGTTGTTGCATATTGAATCATCTCTGATCTTCGGCGTTCATCAAAATCTAAATCAATATCAGGCATGGATATACGTTCTGGATTTAAAAATCTTTCAAACAGTAAACCAAATTTAATTGGATCTAATCCGGTAATACCAAGAGCGTAGGAAACTAGCGAGCCGGCAGCAGATCCTCGGCCAGGCCCAACCCTTATTCCGACCTTCCTGGCGTGATTGCACAAATCTGATACAACTAAAAAGTATCCGGGAAATCCCATTTTAATCATTACATCGAGTTCAAAATTTAATCGCTCCTGATACTCAGTTGGAATCTGTCCATTAAGTTTGCTCGATAATCCTGCATTGGCAACCTTAATCAACCAACTATCCTCTGTTTCGCCCTGAGGAACTTCAAATCTTGGTAAAAGATTTTCACCCTCACGCATGGTTATTTCACAACGCTCAGCAATTATCAATGTATTGTCACAGGATTCTGGAATATCTTTAAATAGCTTTCTCATTTGAGCTGCACTCTTCAAATAAAATTCAGAGTTTTCAAATTTAAATCTCTTAGGGTCGGCAAGGGTTGAACCAGATTGTATGCAAAGTAAAACTTCATGTGCTGATGCATCTTTATGGAAGGTATAGTGCAAATCATTGGTGGCCAGGGGTGGCAAATTTAAATCTCTACCTAACTTAAGTAAATCAGTAAAAACTCTCTTTTCAATATCAATTGAATGATCCATTAATTCAAGAAAGAAATTGTCAGCTCCGAATATATCTTTCATTTCACTTGCAGCTTTTAGTGCTTCATCGTAAGCACCCATACGTAGTCGAGTTTGAATCTCACCACCGGCACAACCTGTAGTACCTATTAATCCAGTTGAATACTTTGCGAGTAATTCTCGGTCGACTCTTGGTTTATAGTAAAAACCTTCAAGTGATGCAAGTGATGAGAGTTTAAATAAATTTGAAAGACCTTTGTTATTCTCAGCCAAAATAGTCATGTGGGTATAAGCACCCCCGGCTGAAACATCATCTTCTCCACCTTCAGCCCATTTAACTCTTCGCTTATCAAATCTAGATTCAGGCGCAACATAGGCCTCAATACCAATAATCGGCTTTACCTTTGCAGCCCTGGCAATTTTATAAAACTCAAATGCACCAAAAACATTTCCATGATCGGTCATCGCAATTGCTGGCATATTTTGATTTGCGACCTCATCGACTAGCTCGGAAATTTTTGCAGCGCCATCCAGCATGGAGTATTCGGTATGTACATGTAGGTGTACAAAATTCTCCGAGTTATCTGAATTTTTGATTGAACTAGACATGGATGGTGAGATTACTACGCACCTTTATTACTATCGGGCTATATCTGAAAGTAGCGCTAATGAGCGTGTCAGATCCTCTGGATAATCGCTGGTAAATGAGATCCGCTCTCCGCTTGCCGGGTGGGTAAAGGCAAGTTGCTTGGCGTGAAGCCAAGGCCGTGTGATTTTTAACTTTTGTGCCAATGCTGGATCAGATCCATAAGTTAGATCTCCAACTAATGGGTGGTGCAGTGCTGAAAAATGAACTCTAATTTGGTGAGTTCGTCCAGTTTCTAATTCTATCTCCAGCAATGTTACCGCTGGAAAAACTTCTAAAGTTTTATAGTGCGTAATGCTTGGCTTGCCATTTGCAACAACAGCAAAACGGTAATCCTCTCGAGGATGTCGATCTATAGGGGCATCAATTGTGCCAACCGTTGGATCCATGTGTCCTTGAACCAAAGCGTGATAAACCTTTGAAACACTTCTTTGCCGAAATTGATCCTTTAATCTTGTGTAAGCAATTTCATTTTTAGCTACAACCATAAGCCCTGATGTTCCAACATCTAATCGATGAACTACTCCTTGACGCTCTGCTGCTCCAGAAGTTGCTAATTGGTAGCCAGCAGCGAAAATTGCTCCCACAACTGTTGCACCTTGCCACCCAGGACTTGGGTGGGCGGCAATCCCAACTGGTTTGTCAATTACTATTAAAAATTCATCATCATAAACAACTTTTAGACCATCAACTGGTGTCGCTACTAACTTAGCCTCACCTTTCACCTCCGGCAGTAATATCTCAAGTACTTCACCCGTTAAAACTTTATCTGACTTTCCAACGACAGAGCCTGACTTAGTAATATCGCCAGATTCGATCAATCCAACAATCACATTGCGAGAAAGTCCGAGTAATCGAGAAAGAGCAGTATCTACACGCTCTAAATTAAGCCCTTCTGGGATTGATAAATTTCTTTTCTCTCGAGTACTCATTTTGAATCCTTATTACCAATAGCTGCAACATTCTTCCAACTTAAATATGTAATTAAGATTGCCGCACTCACCACTGACATATCTGCCACGTTAAAAATCGGCCAATTCGGAAGTTGGATCCAATCAACCACCTCTCCTTGCAATCCTCTAGGTGGCCTAAAAATGCGATCATTTAAATTTCCAAAAATTCCACCTAGGGCAAGCCCCAAAGCTACAGCCCACCTTGTAGAGGTAATTTTACGTCCGTAGTAAAAGATTGAAGCAGCAACAACCATTGCAAAGCTAGATAGAAAAATGGTGGCATTTGATGCAAAGCTAAATGCTGCACCTGAATTAAAAGCTAATTTTAACTGAAGAAAAGAGCCAACTACTTTAATGGGTCCATCTGCAAGGTAAGTTAGCGCTAACTCTTTACTTAAATAATCCAACGCGAAAACAATTAAAGCGGTTACCGCTAGCCATTTTCGCTGAGTGAAATTCAGCGTCGTTCCTCTTTTTGTTTACAGACCATACATAGGGTGGCTCTAGGAAAAACTTGCAATCTTGCCTTTCCAATAAAATTGCCACACTCTTCACACTTTCCGTAAGTTTTATTTGCAATTCTTTCTAAAGCTCTCTCTGCTTGCTCAACCATATCTCTTGCGTTATAAACCAAGGACATCTCATGTTCTCTTTCAAATGTTTTGGCACCAGCATCCGCTTGATCATCCCCTGCGCCCACACCTGCTGCCTCTACCAGATCTTCCATCTCAGTTTCTGCGATCTCTAACTCCTTGCGCAACCTTTCCAAATCCTTAGACAATTCAGTTTTCATAATTTTTAACTCAGTTGCACTCCATGCTAACTCTTCAGTTTGAACTACAAGTGGAGCAGGCGCGGCTTTAATCGGCTTAAGTGCTGCAGCCTTCTTCGACTTGATTACAGGTTTTGGTGGTGGAAGCATTACAAGTCTGCGTTCTTCAATAATTGGAGCAGCATTTGCATTTGGCATTGTTGAAGTTACAGAAATTGTTGTTGAAGAGCCCGAGGTTGAAGTTTGTAATTTAGCCGGAAAGGGCTTTCCTGGTGCTTTTTTATTGAGCGGCTTGGCTGCTAATTTTGGCTTAACAATATTTGGAGAACGCTTTGCCAATTTAGCGACTGGTTTCTTTGTAATTTTCTTGGCAGCCACTTTTCTACTCGGAGTCTTTTTGGCAACTTTTTTTGCGCCACTTTTGCTTGGCTTCTTTGAAGTTGCCTTTTTGCTTTTCGATGCGGATTTCTTAAACAATTTACGAATAGCCACAATACCCCCTGGAGGGGCAAAGATTATGGCTTGGCTGGTGTAATTACCAACCGCCACCCCCGAGGGCAATTAGAGAGTTCTGAGAAAGCATATCCACCGCGTTAGAATGTAGGGTGAGCAAGAGTCCAAAGCGCGAAATAAATAGTCTGCCTGCGCAAATTGACCTGCCTGCCGTAGAAGTCGGGATTTTAGATTTTTGGACACAGAATCAGATTTTTGAAAAATCGGTAGAGAATCGAAATGGTGCAAAACGGTGGAGTTTTTATGAAGGTCCACCAACGGCAAATGGCAAGCCTGGAACTCATCACATTGAAGCAAGAGTTTTTAAGGATCTTTTTCCACGCTTTCAAACAATGAAAGGCAAGCAAGTAATTAGAAAAGCTGGTTGGGATTGCCATGGTCTTCCAGTTGAAATTGCCGTCGAAAAAGAATTGGGTTTTTCAGGAAAATCAGATATTGAAAAGTATGGCGTTGCAGCATTCAATGAAAAATGCAAAGAGTCAGTTCAGCGACATGTTGGTGAATTTACCGATATGACTAAGCGAATGGGATTCTGGGTTGATTTTGATGAAGCTTATTGGACAATGTCGCCAGAGTATATTGAAAGCGTATGGTGGTCACTCCAGCAGATCTGGAATAAGGGATTGCTGGTTCAAGACCATCGAGTAGCACCATACTGTCCTAGATGTGGCACTGGACTTTCCGACCACGAATTGGCTCAGGGCTATGAAACAATTAAAGACCCGTCGATTTTTGTTAGGTTCAAAGCAATTTCAGGAAAATTAGCAGAGCTTGATGCAAGTTTATTAGTTTGGACAACTACTCCCTGGACCTTGGTATCAAATACTGCGGTTGCAGTTAATCCCAAGGTTGAGTATCAAGTAGTTGAGGTAGTAAACGATGATAAAACCGAAAGATTAGTTATTGCTGCTGATCTTTCCCACGTATTAGGTGATGATAGAAAGGTAATAGCCACATTTGTCGGCACTGAATTAGAAAACACAAAATACCAACGCCCTTTTGATCTTGTGGAGATTGAAAATGCTCACTTTGTAGTGCTAGCAGATTATGTCACAGTCGAAGATGGTACTGGTCTTGTTCATCAGGCACCTGCCTTTGGTGCAGATGACCTAGAGGTCTGTCGAAAATATAAGTTGCCAGTGGTAAATCCCATAAACCCAGATGGACATTTTCAAAATCAAATTAAATTAATTGGAGGAGTTTTTTTCAAAGAGGCTGATAAAACATTAATTAAGGATTTAAAAAATAGAGGCCTAATGTTTAAGAGCTTGCAGTTTGAACACTCTTACCCCCACTGCTGGCGTTGTCACACAGCTTTGATGTACTACGCCCAACCATCCTGGTATGTAAAAACTACTTCGATTAAAAATGAGTTACTGCGAGAGAATGCGAATACGGACTGGCACCCTGAAACAATAAAAACTGGCAGATTTGGTGATTGGTTAAACAATAATATTGATTGGGCGGTTTCTCGTAATAGATACTGGGGCACTCCTTTGCCAATTTGGCGGTGCGAGAACAAACATGAAGTTTGTGTCGGCTCACTAGCTGAATTAGGAAAACTTTCTGGTCAGGAATTGAGTAAGTTAGATCCGCATCGCCCATTTGTTGATGACATTAAATTCAGTTGTTCAAAATGCTCCCAGGAGATGTCACGAGTTGCTGAGGTTATTGACTGTTGGTATGACTCTGGTGCAATGCCATTTGCGCAATGGGGTTATCCGCATAGAAATGGATCGGATGAGCAATTCAAATTGACATACCCTGCTGATTTTATTTGTGAAGCAATTGATCAGACACGTGGCTGGTTCTATACATTAATGACAATCGGAACCTTAGTTTTTGATAAATCATCATATAAAACTGTTTTATGTCTAGGGCATATTTTAGATAAAGATGGTCGAAAAATGAGTAAGCACTTGGGAAATGTTCTAGAACCAATGCCGCTAATGAACCAACATGGTGCTGATGCAGTTCGTTGGTACATGTTGGCTGCAGGATCTCCTTGGAGTGCAAGGCGAGTTGGTCATGATGCAATTTCTGATGTTGTTAGAAAAACGCTTCTTACTTATTGGAATACCATCTCATTCTTTACACTTTATGCACATGCATCAAATTTTAATGTAACAACTCTTTCCAAAGATTTAACTCTTATGGATAAATGGATTCTCTCTGAGTTAAATAGAGTTATTAGGGATGTAGATAATGCTCTTGAAAATTTTGACTCACAATCTGCCGGTGAATCACTTGCTGGCTTTATTGATGATCTTTCCAATTGGTATGTTCGCCGTTCCAGACGAAGATTTTGGGATGGAGATGAAGTTGCACTTAATACCCTTTACCACTGCTTAAAACAGTTAACGCTTTTAATTGCCCCTATGGTTCCATTTATTTCCGAGCATGTCTGGCAAACTTTAGTTAGAGTTGCAGAAGCTGATCAAAAGGAATCAGTACATTTAGAGGATTTTCCTACAGCAGATACAAAATTAATTGATGAATCCTTATCTTCTTCGGTGGCGCTCTCCCGCAGACTTGTGGAGTTAGGTAGATCCGCTCGTGCTGAGTCAGGGGTGAAAATCCGCCAACCACTTTCGCGGGCACTAGTTTCTGCACCAGGTTGGGATCAGATATCAGAGGAGATAAAAACACACATTTCAGAGGAATTGAATATCTTAAAAATTGAAGGCATTCACGTTGCTGGTAAAGATTTGGTCGACATCTCCGTAAAAGCAAATTTTAGAAGTTTGGGTGCTAAATACGGTGCAGATGTTCAAAGTATCGCCAAGGCGGTAACCGCAGCAGATGCTTCTGCAATGGTTAAGCAACTTCGAGCAAATAAGAAATTTGAAATGAATATAGATATATCTGGTCAATCGAAAAGTATTCAAATAGAACTTGACGACCTTGTCATTACTGAGACTCCTAGAAGCGGTTGGTCGGTTTCTTCACATAATGGAGAGAGCTTGGCCCTCGATTTGGAGCTAACGCCAGAACTTATTAGATCAGGATTAGTGCGTGAAGTGATTAGAGCTATTCAAGAAGAGCGCAAGAACATAGGGTTAGATGTAAGCGATCGGATAATAGTGCAGTGGAATGCACCAACTGAGGTTGCTGATGCTATTAATTTTGCAACCAAGGAAATTAGTTCTGAAGTACTTGCAACCAAAATGAACCACGTGGCCGGCAAAGAATCTTCAGGCAGTGACCTTGGGCTCTGGTTAAAACTTGATAAGGCTAATTAAAGAACTACTACCAATCTCATTAGTAATTGAACAACAAAAAATACAACAATAAAAGATAAATCAAGTGCTATTCCACCTAACCTTAAAGGTGGTACAAACTGTCTAGTAAATGCCAATGGTTTATCAGTGATTGAATAAACTAATTCAGCAGCAGCAAGCACAACACCTTTTGGCCGCCAGTTTGGAGAAAACATACGAACATAGTCAAGAATGAGTCGAGCAATTAGAGCAAACAAGAATAGATTTAACGCCCAGTAAATTAAACTTAGTATCAAGCCCATAACTTTAAACTAGATTAGCTTTGATTAAAAAAACTTGCCTGCGCTGCAGAATTCTTATCTTCAACACTGACTGAAACATTTGGTGGAGTTAGTAAAAATACTTTCGGCGTTACACGTTCAATGCTGCCATGATGTCCAAAAACTAAGCCAGAAGCAAAATCAACCAATCGCTTGCGTTCAGTCTCTTCCATGTCACTTAAATTCATAATTACTGGCTTGCCTTCGCGATAGTGCTCACCAATTAATCTAGCTTCACTGTAAGTTCTAGGAGTTAAAGAAATAATATGATCCATAATTTTATTAGAATCGACATGCTGCACTAATTCAACATTTGCTTTTGCGGCTGTTTTGCTTTCTGCTCTAACTAAACGTGGAGCGCGTTGAGCAACTTGAGTTGATCCGTGATCTAACTCTTCCTCATCCATAAGCCCGAGGTACCCAGCAACCTTTTTGAATGCACTAGCCATACTCAAATGTTATTGGAGCTGATCACGTTTTCCGAGTATTGAACTGCCAATCCGCAGATGTGTCGCACCATGCAAAATTGCCATTTCATAGTCCCCACTCATGCCAGCAGAGAGGTATTTTGCCTGAGGAAATTTGCTCTTAAAAAGATTGTGAATCCGCTGAAGATTTATAAA
>CAIUBS010000142.1 GCA_903897475.1 uncultured Actinomycetes bacterium
GTGATCGACAAGCGTTCTCAAAATTATTAAGAGAGTGCGGAAAAATTGATGGGTTAGAACGGGTTAGATTCATGTCTCCACACCCAAGAGATTTCACTGATGATGTCATTGAGGCTATGGCAGAGACAAAAAATGTAATGCCACACCTACATATGCCACTTCAATCTGGAAGCGATAAAGTTTTACAAGCAATGCGCAGATCTTATCGACGAGATCGATACCTTGGAATATTAGAAAAAGTTAGATCTGCAATACCAAGTGCGGCAATTACCACTGACATAATTGTTGGCTTTCCCGGAGAGACTGAGCAAGATTTTGACCAAACAATAGATTTAGTTAAGCAAGCCAGGTTTTCTGCAGCATATACATTCCAGTATTCAAAGCGGCCGGGTACACCTGCGGCATTAATGCCAGATCAAGTTGAACAAGATGTAATGGCAGATCGGTATAACCGGTTACATAAAATTCAGCAGGATATTTCCAAGCAGGAAAATGAAAAATTAATTGGGAATACTATTGAGTTGTTGGTATCAGGTCATGAAGGTCGTCACGATATTGACTTGAACCGTATGAATGGCAGAAGTACTGATTTTAGATTGACTCATTTTGATAACTCAGCCAAATTAGCTCGCCCTGGTGATTTAATTGAGGTCAAAGTTGAAGAAGCCTTTGCAAACCATCTTGTCGCCGGACAACCGATAAAGGTAACTAAAACTATTGGGGCAGATGCCCATGCTGCTTGGGTTGAGGATAATGGCGATAAAAAAATTCTATTGGGTATTCCAACTCTTGCATCTTTAAAATCACTCTAAATGAAATTAATTGTAATCTGTGGTGCAACAGCTACTGGTAAAAGTGATTTAGCTGTTGAAGTGGCAAAAGCAATTGATGCACAAGTTGTAAACGCGGACTCTATGCAGCTGTATAAAGGTATGGATATCGGGACAGCAAAACTCTCTCTTAGTGAGCGCAAAGGTATCGAACATCATTTAATTGACATCCTGGATGTCAAAGATGATGCAAATGTTGCTTGGTATCAAAGTATCGCTAGAAGTAAAATAGATCAGATCATCTCATCAGGTAAATCTGTAGTAGTAGTTGGCGGTACTGGTTTGTATATCAAGGCAATTTTAGATGATTTAAATTTTCCAGAGACCAATCCGGGTGTAAGAGAAAAAATCACTCAGGAGGCAGAAAAACTGGGAAATGAGATCATGCACGAAAGGCTTGCTAAATTAGATCCAGCAGCGGCTTTGGCAATTCCTAAGGAAAACATAAGAAGAATTATTAGAGCATTAGAGGTAATTGAGCTAACTGGAAAGCCCTTTACTGCTAATTTGCCAAGAGAGGAAAGTAGTAAATATCCAAACGCGCAGCAATTTGGCTTGGCATTAGATAGAGAAAATCTTGATAGTAAAATTGATCTTCGGGTTGAAAGCATGTGGGCAAAGGGATTTGCCCGAGAGGTCTCACTGCTTATGACTCAAGGTTTAGAGCAGGCCGGTACGGCTAAAAAGGCGCTTGGCTATAGCCAAATAATGAATTACCTAAATGGTGAGTGCAGTGAAGAGTTTGCAAAAGAAGAGACCAAGCGAATTACTAAGGCGTACGCCAGACGCCAGCAAACCTGGTTTGCTCGAGATTCTAGAATTAGTTGGATTGAAGAGCCATCAACACCTGCTCGACTAGAAAAACTCTTGGCTAGTATTAATTAATGGTTTCAGCAACTTATGGGCATGGTACCCACAACGATTTTGTATTAGTTTTTGATCCAGAAAATAAGATTTTA
>CAIUBS010000143.1 GCA_903897475.1 uncultured Actinomycetes bacterium
AAGAGAAGCAGGCAGTTATGGAAAAGATACTCGTGGCATTATTCGTGTGCACCAATTTGAAAAGGTTGAGATGTTTACATTTTGTAAACCAGAGGATGCCCAAGCAGAGCATGAGCGATTATTAAATTGGGAGAAGGAGTTTTTTAATTCATTAGAATTGCCATATCGGGTAATTGATGTGGCATCAGCAGATCTTGGTGCTAGTGCAGTTAGAAAATTTGATATTGAAGCTTGGGTGCCTACGCAGGGTGAGTATCGTGAGGTAACTAGTACCTCAAATTGCACACAATTTCAGGCTAGAAGATTAAATATTAGATATAAAGAAGATGGAGTTACTAAACCAGTTGCCACCTTAAATGGCACATTGGTAGCAGTGCCTAGAACAATTGTGGCTATTTTAGAAAATCATCAACAAAAAGATGGCAGCATTAAGGTGCCAGCGGCGTTAATTCCATTTCTTGGAATTTCTACTTTGGTTCCAGCGTGAGTGTATTAGAAACTGTAACTGGAAAAAGGCCTAAATTAATTGGCACAGATTTAGATGGCACCATAGTTGCCCACTACGGATTTATCTCTGAGCGAACCAAAATTGCGCTCTCCCAAGCTCACCAAGCAGGAATTCATATCTACTTTGTTACCGGCAGACCCATTAGGTGGATGGTTGAAATTAAAAATAACTTTGATTTTGGCACCGGCATTTGTGGCAATGGCGCAATGCTTTATGACTTTATAAATGAAAAAGTATTAGAGGAGTGGCTGTTTTCAGTTGAAAATCAAAAAGAGGCAGTAAAAAGATTACGCGAAGTAATTCCGCCAGTATCTTTTGCTACTGAAATTGGTGAAAATTTTCACCGAGAAAAAAAGTATGTGCCAAGGTGGGATATTGGCGCAGATGATCCAGGGGTAGAAAAAATTGAAGAGGCGATAACTGGGCCAGCATTAAAATTATTAGCACGTTGTAGTGATGGTGAGTACACATCTGATCAGATGTTAGAGCTAGCAAGTGCGGCAATTGGTGATATTGCAACTGTTACTCACTCCAACTCAACTGATTCACTATTAGAAATATCAGCCTTTGGTGTTAGTAAGGGTGCAACATTGGCAAAGATTGCAGCCCGTCATGGATTAAGCGCACAGGATTGTGTGACATTTGGTGATAATCCAAATGATTTTTCTATGCTCTCCTGGGCTAGTAGATCTTGGGCAATGGCAGATGGGCATCCAGATTTAATGAAGTATGCAAAGTTTCAAACCGATGCGCATCAAGAAGATGGTGTTGCAAAGGTGATTGAGCGATTGCTAGAGCTACCCGAATAAGTTAAGCCTTAAATTTTGGCCTCTTTCGCTATTGCGGGTAAGTTTGTCCACGGAGGGCTCGCATAGCGGCCGAGTGCACCGGTCTTGAAAACCGGCAAGGGAAACCTTCGTGGGTTCAAATCCCACGCCCTCCGCCAAATTTAATCTCATCACATTTTGCCAACCTTGTGGCTGATTTCATATTCATTTAAGCCTACTGCCACCTAGCCTTAACACTTAGGTAAGAGCAAACTTACCCCGTGGCATTAATCGATTCTTCAAATGAAAAAACTGGGGTTTTTTCCCAGGGTAGAGCTTTAATTACAGATCGCACATTACGCACAGATCGCTGGTGGCTACAACCACTAATTACATTTTCGGTATTAATCGCATTTGTAATTTATGCAACCTTTAGAGCATTTGAAAATAAGCATTACTTTGCCGAGCCTTTGATCTCACCATTTTACTCACCATGTTTATCAACTGTTTGTGTTGAAGGTGCTGCTCACTTTGGCACACCAATTGGCAGTATTACTTTATTTGGATTTTTAATCTCACCTGCTTTATTTATTTTGATATTCCCATTAGGTTTTAGATTAACTTGTTACTACTATCGCAAGGCTTACTACCGTTCTTTTTGGATGTCACCACCTGCATGTGCAGTGGCAGAACCTCATAAGAAGTACACCGGTGAGACTAGAGCGCCACTAATCTTGCAAAATGGTCATAGATGGTTTTTTTATGCAGGTTTGGTTTTAAATGTAATTTTGACCTATGACGCAATAATTGCATTTAAAAATGAAGAGGGGCAATGGGGACATATGAGTGTGGGCACATTAGTGCTACTACTAAATGCCACCCTACTTTGGCTCTACTCCGCCTCTTGCCACACCTGCCGTCACACAATTGGTGGGCGATTAAAGAATTTCTCAAAGCATCCAATTAGATATAAAGCTTGGACAGTTATTTCAAAGTTAAATCACTACCATCCAAATTTTGCTTGGGTTTCACTATTTGGTGTGGCATTTACTGACTTTTATGTTCGCCAGGTCGCAAGTGGGGCCATTACCAACTACTACTTCTTTTAAATGAGAATCGGTGATAAATAAATTATGAGTGAAAAGATTGCAATGCAACGCCACAATTACGATGTAGTAGTAATTGGGGCTGGTGGTGCTGGACTTAGAGCAGCAGTTGAGGCCAGGAGTGCTGGCCTTCGAGTAGCAATTATTTGTAAATCATTATTTGGAAAAGCTCACACTGTTATGGCAGAGGGTGGTGTGGCAGCTTCAATGGGTAATGTAAATGAAAATGATGGCTGGAAGGTGCATTTTCGAGACACTATGCGAGGTGGAAAGTTTTTAAATCATTATCGAATGGCAGAG
>CAIUBS010000144.1 GCA_903897475.1 uncultured Actinomycetes bacterium
AGCCGTCTTGGTTACCTACTAGATCTTGCTCCAAAAGATTTAGAAAAAGTAATTTATTTTGCTGCATATATGATCACTGAGGTTGATACTGAGGCTCGCGCTGAAGATATGCCAACTTTAGAAAAGAAATATTTGGCAGATGTTAAGAAGATTGAGACTCGTCGTGATCTTGAATTGGATACTCGTACTAAGAAAATGGAATCTGATTTAGCAGATTTAGAGGATGAGGGTGCAAAAGCTGATGCTCGCCGTAAGGTGCGCGAGGCTGGTGAGCGTGAACTAAAAACAATTCGTGATCGCTCGCAACGTGAATTAGATCGTCTAGATGCAGTTTGGAACAGATTTAAAAACCTTAAGGTTCAAGATCTAGAAGGTGATGAGTCTTTATACCGCGAACTACGTGATCGTTATGGCGTTTACTTCAAGGGTTCAATGGGTGCTGAGGCTATCCAAGCTCGCTTACAAACATTTGATTTGCAAGTTGAGTTTGATAAGTTAACTGAGTTATCCCAAACTGGTAAGGGTCAGAAGAAGACCCGCGCCATTAAGAGATTAAAGGTTGTTAACTCATTCTTAAATACGCGTAACAAGCCAGCATCTATGGTGCTTGATTGTGTACCAGTAATTCCACCAGATCTTCGTCCAATGGTTCAATTAGATGGCGGTCGATTTGCAACTAGCGATCTAAACGATTTATATCGCCGTGTAATTAACCGTAACAATCGTCTAAAGCGTCTTGCAGATCTTGGTGCGCCAGAAATTATTGTTAATAATGAAAAGCGTATGTTGCAAGAAGCGGTTGATTCACTATTTGATAATGGTCGTCGTGGCCGTCCAGTAACTGGACCTGGAAACCGTCCACTTAAATCTCTATCTGACATGCTAAAAGGTAAGCAGGGACGTTTCCGTCAAAACTTACTTGGTAAGCGCGTTGATTACTCTGGTCGTTCCGTAATCGTTGTTGGACCACAACTTAAGTTGCACCAGTGCGGTCTGCCAAAACAAATGGCTCTTGAATTATTCAAACCATTTGTGATGAAGCGATTGGTTGATTTAAACCATGCCCAAAATATTAAATCCGCAAAGCGAATGGTTGAGCGTGCTAGGCCAGTTGTTTGGGATGTTTTGGAAGAGGTAATTGCTGAGCATCCAGTATTACTAAACCGTGCACCAACACTGCACCGTCTTGGTATTCAAGCATTTGAACCGCAATTAGTTGAAGGTAAGGCTATTCAGATTCACCCATTAGTTTGTACTGCATTTAACGCAGACTTCGATGGTGATCAGATGGCAGTCCACCTTCCATTATCTGCAGAAGCGCAAGCTGAAGCTAGAGTGTTAATGCTTTCAAGCAATAACATTTTATCTCCAGCCTCTGGTCGCCCAATTACATCTCCTACTCAGGATATGGTTCTAGGACTTTATTTCCTAACTTCACTTCGTGAAAAACAATTAGGAGAAGGCAGAGCGTTTTCATCAATTGCTGAAGCAGTAATGGCATTTGATCAAGGCAGCCTTTCACTTCAAGCGAAAATTAAACTTCGTATAGATAAGAGCGGTGTGGCCGAGATTCGTGAAACCACATTAGGTAGAGCTTTATTTAATGAGGTATTACCAGCTGATTTCCCATTTGTTGATTACGATGTAACTAAGAAACTTCTTGGTTTAATTGTTGACAACTTAGCTGAAGGTTATGCAAAAGTAACTGTGGCGCAAACATTAGATGCGCTTAAGTCACTTGGTTTCTACTGGGCAACTCGTGCCGGTGTAACTATCTCTATTAATGATGTTGTAACTCCAGGCCGCAAACGCGAAATCTTGGAAGGTTATGAAACTAAGGCAGATAAGGTTCAATCTCAGTATGAAAAGGGATTGATTACCGATGATGAAAGACGCCAAGAGTTAATTGAGATTTGGACACTTGCAACTAATGAGGTTGCAAAGGAGATGGAAGATAACTTCCCTCGCACAAATCCAGTATGGATGATGGTTTATTCAGGTGCTCGTGGAAATATGATGCAGATCCGCCAAATTGCAGGTATGCGCGGACTTGTAGCTAATCCAAAGGGTGAAATTATCCCTCGTCCGATTAAATCTAACTTCCGTGAAGGTCTTTCAGTACTTGAGTACTTCATTTCAACTCACGGTGCGCGTAAAGGTTTGGCTGATACTGCATTACGTACAGCAGATTCTGGTTACCTAACCCGTCGTTTGTGCGATGTGGCACAAGATGTGATTATTCGGGAAGAGGATTGCGGAACTGATCGTGGTCTAACACTTCGAATTGCAGCTAAAGATTCAAGCGGCAAACTAGTTCGTGATGATCATGTTGAGACTTCACTATTTGGAAGAAACCTTGCTGAAGATGTTTCGGCTTCAGGCAAAGTAATTCTTGCTGCAGGCACCGACTTAGGTGATAGAAATATCGACACCTTGGTAGCTGCTGGAGTAGAAGAGGTAAAGGTTCGCTCAGTACTAACTTGCGATAGCAAGGTTGGTCAGTGCGCAATGTGTTATGGCCGAT
>CAIUBS010000145.1 GCA_903897475.1 uncultured Actinomycetes bacterium
AATTTTCGTAGGTACCTTCATACTTTGCCTGCATTCTCTTACCTAAGTCTTGTACATCATCCCACTCTATGCTGTTACTATAAATGAAAAGGAATGCAGAATTTCCATCACTACTTTTTAACGACGGTGCACCGCCTGAACTCCAAAACGATAGTGTTGACTCAACTCCAGCCTCAGATTTTATTTGTCCTTCAAGTCTTACAGCAGCTGCCGATGATGCTGGTGAGATAACACCGTCTCTAGTTTCAACAACTAAAACTACCGCTGGATCTTTTACCTTAAATACATCAGTTAGGTATTCAAACACCTTTGCTGAGTCACTCTTTGGGTCTGAATAGCCGCCACTATCTAGTTTGCCAAATACGGATGAGCCCAGTGCTCCCGCTATTAGAATTGCAAAAATAAATAGCGGAAAAATAAGTTTTTTACGTCTCACGATTACAGCACCTAATTTGTCAAACACTTGTCCTCCTGGTTATCTGAATAGTGTTCAGATTATGGTGGGTTGATTTGAACACTGTCAAGTTTGACGCCATAATTGAGCCATGTCAGTTTTAAAAGTATCGCGAGATTCCTATCACCATGGAAATCTACAAGAGGCCATAATTCAGAGTGCAATTAAATTGATTAGGAAAAATGGTCCCGATCACTTATCCATGCGGGAAATTAGTTATGAGGTGGGGGTTAGTCCATCGGCCGCATACCATTATTTTCCAGACAAGGATTCATTAGTTCGCGGAATAGGTCAACACTTATTTGCTGAACTTGCTTCGATGATCACCAAATCTATTGAGAAATTTCCAGGCACAAGTGCTCGAGCTGCAAAACTAAGATTTAGAGAGATTGGCCGAGCCTACTTTAAATGGGCTGTTAAGGAACCTAATTTATTTAGATTAATGTTTGGCGGCTTTTGTTCTAGTGATGAGCAAACCTCTTATAAAGCAGATGCAAGTTATATTATGTTGAATAAAGCTTTAGATGATTTAGTAGCAACTGGGGCAATGCCTAGTAAATTTAGGCCGTATGGCGAAATTTTAACCTGGTCCTGCGTACAAGGTGCATCAAATTTAATTTTGGAGGGACACCTACCTAAAAATGCATTTGAAGATTTACTGGACGGCTTAGAACTTGCGCTAGGAGTTAAGTAGTGAAGGATTCAAAAATATTACCGGTTGTCACAAATGATGAAATTGACTTAGAAATTGACCATGATCGAGACAAAGAAATAAAAGAGGAAAAGCCGCCTCACCATAATTGAATCTATTTCGGATCAGATTTTAATGTAGGACTTGAATCTGTTTTTTTTACTTTCTCGCTAGGTGATGGTGAATTATTTTCAACTTTATTCATTGATTTTGCCTGGGAGGTTCGAGAATCTGTTTTATAAAATCCACTCCCCTTGAAGACTACGCCAACGTTGTTATATACCTTCCTCAATTTGCCATCGCATTTTGGGCAATCCGCTAGTGCCGCATCGCTAAATGACTGAACCACCTCAAATGCATGTTCACACTTATTACACAGGTATTCATAGGTAGGCATAGGGGATAATCTTAAGCAAGTGGGAAGATAAGGGCTAACCAGAGAGGTGAGTAGACCTATGAAGCGCTTAATCCAAGTCATTAGCATGTTTATGTTTGCTTTACTGGGAACAAATCCTGCACTCGCTACTTCAATTGTTTCTACCTCGCCAACTGCTGGATCAATATTAAGTGTCTCTCCTAGCGCAGTTTCAATAAAAGCTAACTCAGATTTAGTAGAAGGTGCCAATTCAATAGAGGTAACTAATCCATCTGGTGTTCGCGTAGATGATGGCTCAATACAGGTACAAGGTTCTGTTTTGTTAGTTGGGCTAAAGCCATTAGAGACATCTGGAACTTATACAGTCTCCTACACATTAATGGTAGTAGATGAAGAATCTTCATCTGGAACATTTACCTTTATTTATAACGCACCAGGTGAAATGACCCTTGCAACGCCAGAACCTGCGGCAAGTGAGGATCCACTTTCTACAAACAATCCCAATCGCCTGACAGATTTGTTTGTAGTTGGCTTGATGGTATTTGCATTCATCGTTCTAGTTTTTTTATCAAGATATGCAAAACAAACTTTTAATACGCCAAGTAAGCCAAAAGTTCAAAGAAAAAATCCAAGTGCCAGTAAGAAATTTCTAAAGTAAATCTTTAAATGATAGAAGTACTGGCGCCCTTATCTAAGGGATTACTGCAATTATCCGGTGTTTTAACCATTGGTTTATTAATTGCAATTGCATTTTTAGATAAAGATATAAAGGGTGCCGTTAGTAATCTTGGTTTAGTTAGAAAAGTAAAGTTATTTACTAGCCTTTGGTTATTATCTTTTATATTTTTTGTGCTGATTCAGATTGCCTATTTACTTGAGCAGCCATTATCTGCATCCTTTGACCTAACTGTTATTCGCTCTTATCTGACCCAAACTTCTACCGGAAAAAGCTACTTAATCCAATTTATAGGGATTTTTATACTTCTAATTATTTCCTTGCGAAAAGTAATGGTTACATATCTGGCTATTTTGCTTGGACTTGGATCATTAATCTCTCCAGTTTTTCAAAGCCATGGCAGCGCATCAGGAAATCATGGTCTAGCAATTGGTGCACTAGTTATTCACGTGATTGCTATAAGTTTTTGGGTAGGTGGATTATTTGGTCTAACTCAGTTAGAAAAACAAC
>CAIUBS010000146.1 GCA_903897475.1 uncultured Actinomycetes bacterium
AGAGATGGTTTAAAGCCTGTGCAGCGGCGAATACTGCATCAGATGAATGAAATGGGATTGCGCCCAGATAAAGGGCATGTCAAGTGTGCAAGAGTTGTTGGCGATGTAATGGGAAAGCTTCACCCACATGGTGATGGTGCAATTTATGATGCAATGGTTCGTATGGCACAAAGTTTTTCCATGCGCCTGCCATTAATTGACGGACATGGAAATTTTGGTTCACTAGATTCTGGACCAGCAGCGATGCGTTACACCGAATCTCGCTTAGCACCAAGTGCGATGATGATGGTGGATGAATCAGATGAAGATACTGTTAACTTTGGTGCAAATTACGATGGACAGATTTTAGAACCACAGGTTTTACCAGCTGCCTTTCCAAATCTATTGGTTAACGGTGCAACTGGAATTGCTGTGGGAATGGCAACAAATATGGCACCTCATAATTTGGGCGAAGTAATTGCTGCAGCGAAATATTTGATGGAAAATCCTAAAGCGACTTTAAAGCAGTTAATGAAAATTGTTCCTGGACCAGATTTTCCAACTGGTGGCTACTTAGTTGCAACTGAAGGAATTGCAGATGCATATGCAAATGGTCGCGGTTCATTTAAAGTAAGAGCAACTACCGTAATTGAAAAAATTACCGCTAGAAAACAAGGAATTGTTATTACCGAGCTGCCTTATAACATTGGTCCTGAGAAAATAGTTGAAAAAATTGCAGATTTAGTTAAGGCTAAAAAGATTCAAGGGATCTCAGATATTGTTGATCTTTCAGATGGCCAATCTGGTACCAAAGTAGTTGTTGAGATAAAAAATGGCTATGAGCCGAATGAGGTTCTAGAAAACCTATATCGATTAACTCCAATGGAGGATGCTTTTTCAATAAATGCTGTGGCGCTAGTTGAAGGCAAGCCACAGACTTTAGGTCTTAAAGATTTACTGCAAGTTTTTATCGATCACCGTATAGAGGTAGTAAAGCGCAGATCAGTATTTAGAAAGGCTAAAGCCCAGGGTCGATTAAATCTTGTAGATGGATTACTAAAAGCAATTGTTGATATTGATAAGGTAATCAAATTAATTAGATCAAGTGAGGATGCCACTGTGGCTAAAGCTGGATTGATTAAGAGTTTTAAGTTAAGTGATGAACAGGCAACCTATATTTTAGATATGCCACTTCGTAGATTAACCAAAATGAGCAAAATTGAACTTGAGAATGAGGCCAAAGAATTAAAGGCTACAATCGCCACCTTAACTGCAATCCTAAAAACTGAGGAAAGCATCAAAGCTAAGGTGTCCGAGGAGCTAACAGATATTGAAAAGAAGTATGCCTCACCGCGTCGCACTCGCCTTGTTGCTTAAGCAACATTGATTTCAACTAACGCTCTAGAGCTTCGCGCTGCAGCCAGATTACTGGTTAAGGATGTTTCAATAAGAATTAATCACGGTGATCGAATTGGTTTTGTGGGTAGAAATGGTGCTGGCAAATCAACTTTGGCTAAAGTTTTAGCTGGTGAAACTATGCCAGCAGGTGGAGCGGTAAATCGAAGTGGAAAAATTGGATACCTGCCACAAGATCCAAGAACTGGTGAAGACCAAGGAACAGTAATTGATCGGATTCTTTCAGTGCGCGAGCTAGATCAAATTGCAAAAAGAATGCGTGCTGTTGAAGAGGAGATGGCAACTTCGCAAGGAAAAGAGTTAGAAAAAGCAATGGAGCGCTACACCAGAGTCGAACATGAGTTTTCTGCTGCTGGTGGGTATGCCGCAGCGGCTGAAGCCGAGGCAATTGCCTCATCTTTAGGAGTTCCAAATAATCTATTTGAGCAAGAATTAAGTTCACTATCTGGCGGTCAGCGCAGAAGAATTGAGCTGGCCAGAATCCTATTTTCAGGGGCACAAACTCTGATACTCGATGAACCAACTAACCATTTAGATGCTGACTCAATCATTTGGCTAAGAGAGTTCTTGCTT
Organism: uncultured Actinomycetes bacterium; assembly: GCA_903897475.1. Taxonomy (GTDB): domain Bacteria; phylum Actinomycetota; class Actinomycetes; order Nanopelagicales; family Nanopelagicaceae; genus Nanopelagicus. Next base: position 1,969 of record CAIUBS010000146.1, read on the forward strand.
AAATATCCTGGCGGATTAGTGATTATCAGTCACGATGTTAACTTGATTGAAACTGTTGTTAATAAGGTTTTTTATCTAGATGCCAATCGCAACGTAATAGATGTCTACAACATGACCTGGAAAAATTACTTAATTCAACGCGAAGCAGATGAGCATCGAAGAAAACGAGAGCGAGCAAATGCTGAAAAGAAGGCTGAAATTTTGCAAAAGCAAGGTGAGAAGATGCGAGCAAAAGCTAGTAAGGCAAGTGTTGCACAAGGCATGCTAAGGCGCGCTGAAAAATTGCGTAGTGGCTTAGAGGATGTAAGAAAAGTTGATCGAGTAGCAAAACTTAGATTTCCAACCCCCGCTCCTTGTGGTAAGACTCCAATCACCGCATCAGAATTATCTAAGTCCTATGGCTCACTTGAAATCTTTACCGATGTAGAGCTAGCAATTGATAAGGGCTCTCGGGTTGTAATTCTTGGTTTAAATGGTGCAGGTAAGACAACTCTACTTAGAATTTTAGCTGGAGATTTAGAGCCAGATACTGGTCATGTTGAAGCTGGCCATGGCTTAAAGATTGGCTACTACGCCCAAGAGCATGAGACTTTAGATTATGAGAGAACTGTTTTAGAGAATATGTTAAGTGCCACAAAAGATATTAGAGAGCCAGAGGCTAGAACTGTACTTGGCTCATTTTTATTCACCGGAGATGATGTTCACAAGCAGGTAAAAGTTTTAAGTGGTGGTGAGCGAACTAGATTAGCCCTAGCACTTTTGGTAGTTAGTGCTGCAAATGTATTGCTACTAGATGAGCCAACTAATAACTTAGATCCAGCATCCAGAGAGGAAATCTTGGGCGCTTTAACAGAGTATCAAGGAGCAGTTATTTTAGTTTCCCATGATGCTGGTGCAGTTGAGGCCTTAAAGCCAGAGCGCGTATTACTTCTGCCAGATGGCGATGAAGATCTTTGGAAAGAGGAGTATTTCGATCTAGTAACTATTGATTAAGCGTCAATCCGCTCACGATCAATATCGGCATTTGAAATAAAATCTTTTCTTGGAGCAACCTCATTACCCATTAATAACTCAAACATAGCTTCAGCCTTTGTAACATCCTTCATGGTAATTCTGCGAAGAGTCCTATGCTCTGGATCCATTGTAGTTTCGCGTAATTGATCTGCATCCATTTCACCTAAACCTTTATAGCGCTGAATAGGCTCTTTCCATCTTTTGCCATCTTTTTTAAGCTGGTCAATTACTTTTTTCATCTCATCATCTGAGTAGGTATAAAACACCTCACCCTTTTTGCCACCAATTACATCAATTCGATGAAGTGGTGGAATTGCAGCAAACACTCTCCCAGCCTCCACAAGTGGTCGCATATAAGAATTAAATAATGTTAAAAGTAAACACCTAATGTGTGCGCCATCAACATCAGCATCTGACATCAAAATAACCCGGCCGTATCTTGCATCTTCAATATTAAAGGATTTTCCACTACCTGCACCTATTACCTGAATAATTGATGCACACTCATTATTTTCCAGCATCTGAGAAAGTGATGCCTTTTGAACATTTAAAATTTTTCCTCGAATTGGCAAAATTGCCTGAAACTCAGAGTTTCTAGCAGCCTTTGTTGTTCCTAATGCGGAATCACCCTCAACAATAAATAGTTCTGTCCGGGTGGGATCATCAGATCTGCAGTCGGAAAGTTTTGTTGGCAAAGAAGAGCTCTCAAGAGCATTCTTTCGGCGCTGCAAATCTTTATGAGCTCTTGCTGAAATTCTAGTTCTCGATGCATTTGCAATCTTTTCTAAAATTAACCTACCGGTTGCCTTATCCACCCGTTTAGTTGTATTAAAAAACGCCTTCATCTCATCAGCAACAACTTGACCTACTATTTTGGCCGCAGCAGCAGTTCCTAATACCTCTTTAGTCTGGCCTTCAAATTGCGGCTCAGACATACGAACTGTTACCACAGCTGTTAAACCCTCTTGCACATCATCTTTAATTACATCAGCTTCATTATTTTTTAAAGTTTTAGTTGCCCGCAGAACATCATTTACAACCTTGGTTAGTGCTCGCTCAAAGCCAGCAACATGTGTTCCACCCTTTGGGGTTGAAATAATATTTACAAATGAGGCAACAGTTGCCTCATAACCATTTCCCCACTGCATTGCGATATCAACGCCCATCTCACGATCGACTTCAGTTGGAGTCATATGGCCTTTATCATCTAAGACTGGAACATTTTCGGTGTATGCACCACTTCCTGAGATGCGAATTACTTCACCAACTGGATCATCTGGTCGTAAAAATGTACAAAACTCTGATATTCCACCCTTATGAAAAAATGTTTCACTAGTTTTGGTTTTAGTTCTACTGTCATTTACGACAAGAGTTAAACCTGGAACTAAATAAGAAGTCTGTCTAGCTCTGGCGTAGATATCCTCAATTGAAAGTTGTGCTTCCTTTAAAAAGATTTGTTTATCAAACCACCACTTAATTCGAGTTCCAGTAACTTTAGAAGAGACTTTGCCAATTACCCTTAGCCCTGATTTTTCATTAAAAGTTGCATTTGGGCCATCGCCATCAAATATTCCAGCATGGCCTCGTTTAAAGGACATCCAGTAAATCTTGCTATCTCTATCAACTTCAACATCTAATCTTGATGCCAATGCATTAACTACGGAGGCGCCAACTCCATGTAATCCACCAGATGCAGCATATGAGCCGCCGCCAAATTTTCCACCTGCATGTAATTTAGTCATTACAACTTCAACGCCAGTTAAACCAGTCTTTGGTTCTTTATCTACTGGAATTCCACGACCATCATCATGAACCTCAACTGAGCCA
>CAIUBS010000147.1 GCA_903897475.1 uncultured Actinomycetes bacterium
ATAATTTTGACTCAATTTAAAGTCCCATCTATTTATCATCAAAGAGTTTTGATGATTGGCGTTCTATTAGCCCTAGTATTAAGGGCAATATTTATTGCCGTTGGTGCTGCGGCTCTTGCGGCATTTAGTTTTACATTTGTGATCTTTGGCGCAATCCTTATCTGGACTGGATTTGGATTGTTTAAGCATTGGGATGAGGATCCAACACCTGAAGATAACTTCATGGTAAAGGCTATTTCAACGCGGATGACTATCACAGATAAATTTGATGGTTCAAAAGCATTTACAAAAATTGATGGTAAAAAAGTTGCAACTCCAATGTTTTTGGTGTTTATTGCAATTGCCTCAACTGATTTACTTTTTGCCTTAGATTCAATTCCGGCAACATTTGGTGTAACTAGTGAACCGTTCTTAGTCTTTGCAGCAAATGCCTTTGCATTGCTTGGGCTGCGTGCACTTTACTTCCTTCTGAAAGGCTTACTAGATAAGCTAATTTATCTATCGCTTGGCTTGTCAATTATTCTTATGTTTATTGGAATTAAATTGATCTTTACTTATCTACATGAAACTTGGAGTGAAGTACCAAAGATTCCGACCTTATTTAGCCTGTCAGTAATTGGTCTTATCTTGATTATTTCAACTATTGCTAGCCTGATAAAGTCCAAAAAGGACCCAAATGCGCATGCTCATGCCGGCCGAGTTACTGGCTCTAAGAAGAGTTCCGATAAAAAAGAGAGTAAGTAACTCTTTTTACTTAACTGAGGCTTCGTATATTGCTTGAATCGCAGTATTGAGGGTCGCATCAAACTGTGCATCACTTTGTTGCGCAGTTAGACCTTCAGATAAGGCTCTAGAAAAGCTAGCAATAACATTTGGGTTCTTTGCTAAAACCTCATTTGCGTGATCTCGACTATAGCCACCAGAGAGTGCAACAACTCTTACTACGCGAGGATGCTTTGTAAGCGGTGTGTAAAGTCCTGCTTTTTCTGGCAAGGTTAACTTCAGCATCACATTTTGATCTTCACTTAATTTATCCAATTGTTTAATCAAAGCAGCAAGTAGCAGATCTTCTGCAGCAGCCTTATCTGGGCACTTGATATCAACCTCTGGCTCAATTATTGGCACTAACCCTTTAGCGCAAATTACTTTTCCAATTTCAAATTGTTGATCTACAACAGCATTGACTCCAGCAACATTTGCTTGCTTAATTACAGATCTCATCTTGGTGCCAAATACGCCATGAGATAATGCACTAGTAAGTCTTGCATCTAGCTCTGGAATTGGCTTCATAACTTGCGCACCATCTTTTTCTTCCGCTAATCCATTGTCTACCTTTAAAAATGGGACAATGTTTTTCTTTTGCCATAAAAACTCAGCACTTCCTAATCCATCAATCTGTCGATCCATCGTCATTTCAAATAAAATTACGCCAATTACCCGTTCTGAAGTAAATGAAGGGGATTTAATAATTCTTGTTCTCATCTGATGAACTAAATCAAACATTGCTGCCTCACCTGAATAGCTTTCAGGTTGCACTCCATATAGGGACAAAGCCTTCGGTGTTGAGCCACCACTTTGATCTAAAGCTGCTATAAAGCCTTTACCATTTTTCATCTGTGCTAATTGGGCAGAGTTCATATTTAATTCCTTTAATCTAGAAAAATTGATTGATTACACTGGTAATGACATCGGTGTCAGGGGGTAAGAATAACACCCCATTTTGCGGCCAAATTGCTTACTGATTTAGGTAAATTTTGTATTGGACCTTATCAATTACGGCTAATTGGTCATAAAGCTTTCTAGCCACCACATTATCTTCTGCGGTGGTCCAATAAAGACGTTTTGAACCCTTTTCAATAGCAATCTGCTCAACTGCATTAATCAGCCCCCGTCCAACCCCAGAATTACGGGCCTTTGGGTCCACAAATAAATCCTCGAGATAACAAAAATCCTCTACCTCCCAGGTATCTGGCCGGAATATGTAGTGCGCAAGGCCCACAACCTGGCCATCCTTTTCGGCAAGTAAGCCATGCATGTTGTAATCAGAGTTAAGTCGTGTCCAAGTTAGTTCATACTGTTCATCACTTAGCTTGGAGTTATAAAACTTTATATATGCCTTAAAAAGCTCTAACCATCTAGCTTTATCAGTTTGCATAATTGGTCTAATTTTTAAACTCATATATCAATCTTATACCCACACTTACTTTAGGCTAGTGCCATGAACTCAATTAGAAATGTCGTCAGAGTTGTAGCAATTGCAAATCTAACCTATTTTGCCGTTGAATTCTTTTTTGCCCTAAGCATAGGTTCAGTTTCACTCTTTGCCGACAGTATAGATTTTCTAGAGGATGCATCGGTAAATATCTTAATTTTTATTGGTTTAGGTTGGAGCTTAGTTGCTCGCAAAAGATTAAGTCGCTTCTTTGCTTTACTACTTATGATTCCGGCAGTTTCAGTAATTATAAGTACTGTCTATAAAATTAATAACCCTTCTGCTCCCAGCGGGGCGGTGATTTCCTTTGTTGCATTTGGCGCACTGATTGTGAATTTTACTTGTGCCTTTTTGCTAGCCAAGTTTCGGCAAAATCAGCAAAGTTTAGTTTTAGCAGCATATCTATCAGCTAGAAATGATGCGCTAGCTAATATTGCAGTAATAACTGCTGGAGTTGTTACCATGCTTTGGGTTAGTCCAATTCCTGACCTAATTGTGGGAATAAGCATTGGTATGTTAAATGCCGATGCGGCATTTAAGGTTTGGCGCAGTACAGAGCACTAGAGTATTCTCATTAAATCAAGAGAAGTTGTAGGAAAGGTAAATATGTGTAGCAAGGTAACTTGTAAAGTATGTAAAAAGCCAACTTGGAGTGGCTGTGGTCAGCATGTGGAGGAGGCACTGGCTGGGATACCTCATTCACAAAGGTGTGCAGGACACCCTAAATCTGAAAAAAAGACAGGATTAATTGCAAAATTTTTCGGAAATAAAAATTAAAAGAAGTTCAATATTATTTTTTAATTCTTTATGAAGATAGTTTTGAATAAAGCAACCGCTGAGGATTTTCTAAGGTTAAAATCTCTTAGGCTGTCAGCCCTTAAAAATTCTCCAACAGCTTTTGGTGCCAAATTTGATGATTTAAAGGATCGTCCTGAAAATTACTGGCAACAATTGATAAAAGTCAGTAGTTGGTGTTTAGCCGCAGCAGATGGCGCAGATATAGCTCTTTTGGCGGTAGATCGGGCTGATAAAGATCGAAACAGTGATTGTTGGCTTTCTAGTTGGTGGATAAGTGAAAATTATCGAGGCCGTGGAATTTCGAAACTAATGGCAGATTGGGTTTATAACCTTTGTAAGGAAAATGGGTGGGAAAAAATAGGTTTGGGCGTGTGGCCAGATAATAAAAATGCAATTGCAGTTTATTTAAAGTTAGGATTTGAACTAGCTGATGGATTAATGCCTAGTAGATCTATTCCAGGACTTATGTATCAGCCTATGTATAAAAGTATTGGAGGCGATACTAAATGAGTAAGCGTGAGGTTGATTCATATATTGCTCAGCAAAGTGAGCCGAATAAAAGCAATTTAAAAGCCATGCGCCAATTAATTCTTGAAATTGAACCAAGCCTAAAGCAAGGCATTTCTTATGGGATTCCGGCGTTTAAATTAGATAAAGATGTTGTTTGCGGAATTGCTGCTAGAAAAACTGGTTGCTCCTTTTATCCATTTAGCGGCTCAGTTTTAGCAGCCCTTAAAACTGATTTAGTGAAATATAAGCAAACTAAGAGCGCACTTCATTTTGATTCACCATTACCTAAGACATTAGTGCGTAAATTGATGACACAACGTATGGTGCAGATAATGGTCAAAAAGAAGCGTAAATAGAGTTGTAAGATTGGCCTATGGCTAAATCAAAGAAAAATACAAACCAAAATTTCGATATTAGCCAGGCAGAGTTAGATCGATATGAAAGCTTAGATCGAGAGTGGCGCGAATACGGTATTGCAGCCCCTGCCAGAAGAGCCTTAGTTGATGCAAAGTTATATAAAGTATCTGACCTTAGAAAAATATCACTGGAAGAATTAGAGCAGCTACATGGTTTGGGGAAAAGTGCAATTGCTAGGCTTAAAGTTTTAATGAATGCAAAAAAGATTAAGTTTCGCTGATGAAGCGATTATTTAGGTGGTTTATAAACTTATTTGCCAATAGAAGAAATTGGGTTAGACAGATAACAGTTGCCTCAATTGCATCTGCTACTGCATGGGTTATAGGGGATGCTCTAGTTTTTGAAGGTGGCGTTGTTGCAGCAATTATGTGCGCCTTAAGTGTTCGTATTTCACTTTATAAATCAATTCGTGAAGGCCTTGGATTAATAGTGGGTACCTCAATTGGGGCAGGGGTTGCACTACTTACCGTTTACTACTTCAGCTTTGGTGTTGTAGCTATTGGATTAACGGTATTGCTTTGCTTAGTTGTGGTAAGAGGACTTCGATTAGGAGAGGTGGCAGCGGTTAATGTGCCAGTTACCGCATTAATTGTCATTGGCCCAGGTGTAAGTGGCTCAACTGCTGAACATAGACTGGCCTCTACTTTAATTGGCGCAGCAGTTGGAATTATCTTTTCTTATTTTTCTCATCCCAGTACTCCAGCTGGTCGAACCGTTAATCAAATTACTCGACTAGGTTCTAGAGGAGCAGAGTTAATAAGTGAGATGGCAGAAGGGATTGCAGCTGGCTTAACGCAAAAACAAGCAGGCAATTGGTTAGCCAAAGCTCGCCTATTAGTAGAAGAGATTCCAAACCTAAGATCACAGGCAATTGAGGCAAAAAGATATGCCAGGTGGTCGCCATTAGCTGAAGTTGATGAGGCAGAATCACTCTATATTCAAGGAGTAGCAATTGAACATATGATGGTTCAAATTAGAAGCATGGCTAGAACTTTATTTGATTCAACTCTTGATAAGAGTAGAAAAAATGTGGTTGATCGACAAATTGCATACGCACTCTCTGCAACTAGCTCGGCAATCACAGAAAAATTAGAGTTACTTGAATCAGAGAATCGAGGCTCTCAAATTGATAACATCGCAAGAGATCTTCGATTAGCTGCTGATAACTTAACCGAAGAGTTGATTTCTCAAGCAGATAATTTGCCTAGAACTCAATTTGTCAGGTGTATTTCCTTAGTCTCACAGATGAAGATAATTGCTAACTCACTTGATGAGAGTTCACCTGCACTCTACAGTGTAAGCACACCGGGTGAACCATCCTCTGCGCAGGTGATTGGGGTATCTCCTGTAAAGCAGACATCTAAAATCTGGCGAAGTGTGCTAATTGCTCTACGTACCTTCTTTAGACGCTAGTAGGATTAAGCTATGAGTAATGAAATAGAACAAATTGCATCTGAGTACGAAGCAGCCACTAATACCTTCTTAGATGCTGTAAGTAAGCTAAATAAAGCAGATTTAGACAAGGCAAAAAAAGATGGTTGGAATGCCAGGCAGGTAATCCACCATTTAGCCGATAGTGAGTCACAATCATTTGCTCGACTAAAGCGCCTGATTGCAGAGCCAGGCTCTGTAATTCAAGGTTACGATGAAAACAAATGGGCAGCAAGTAAAACGCTAGGCTATGAAGAGTTGCCTATTGAAAACTCTTTAGCTTTGTTTAAAGCATCAAGGGCTTCATCCCTTGAAATCATTAAGCGTTTAAGTGTTGAGCAGTTGGCTAATGCTGGAGTACATACTGAGTCCGGTGCATATGATGTTAGAAAATGGCTAAAAAGCTATATCAATCATCCTAAAGATCATGCAAGGCAGATGTTAGCCGATTAATTCAGCTTTTGAATATTTACGTTGTGGATGTTTGCAAATCTCATCATTCATACTATCGGCACAGCTTGCGCACAATAAGTTAAGAGAATTACAAGGCACTTTAGGGCAATCATAAAATCGATAAGCATCGGTGCCACATTTTTCACACTTAGCTATTGGTTTTGATTTTTCACTAAACTCAATCGACATTCGGTTATCAAATGTATAAAGGGAGCCTTCCCATAATCCATCATCACCAAACTCTTTTCCATAGGTAACAATTCCACCATCAATTTGGTAGACCTCTTTAAACCCTCTAGTTTTCATAACTGAGGATAAAACTTCACACCGGATGCCACCTGTGCAGTAGGTAATAACAGGTTTATTTTTTAGATGGTCATACTTGCCACTTTCAATCTCTGCGACAAAATCTCTGGTGGTTTCAACTTGAGGAATTACGGCGTTTTTAAACCTACCCACCTTTGCTTCAAAACTATTTCGACCATCAAAAAATACAACTTCATCGCCACGGTTTTTTACCATTTCCTCAACCTGATGGGGTTTTAGATGTTTACCACCGCCGATTACGCCATTTTTATCAACTTTAATCTCATTTGGATTTCCAAATGCAACTAACTCTGGCCTAACTTTTACACTTAGCTTTGGAAAATCTTTTCCAGTTCCATCTGACCACTTAAATTTCATCTTGCTAAAACCATCGTATGATCTAGTTTGTCTTATATATTTTTTAAGATCATCCATCTGACCACCCAAAGTGCCATTTATGCCATGGGGCGCAACAATAATTCTTCCCTTTAAATTCAGTGATTCACAGAGGTTTTTTTGCCATATTTTTATTGCAGATGGATCAGGCAGGGGAGTAAAGATGTAATAAAGAATTACTTTATGGGTTGACACCCATAAATTTTAACTCCAAAAGCTAGGGTTTGTTAAATTTTAAATGTAGGCCGCAGCGGCAATTGCGAACTGGTATAGGCAGCATCGATCAAAATTGCTTGCGCCAGCGCATCTTTAGCATCAGTTTTAACGGGCTTGCCAAGATCTACAGCATCAGCAAAGGCTATTAATTGGTAGGTATAGGTAGAAATTGATGGCATGTGCTCAACTCGCTTATTGCTACCAACTTCAACAATAACTCTTGGATCCCAACCTGAGACTACAAAGTTAGGTAGATGAACACTTCCCTTACTTCCAGTCACTGTTAGGGGTGCCTCGAATGCTGCTGATTCAAAATCTCCTTTAGCAAGGGCTGCAACACCATTTGGATACTTAAGTTGCATATATAACTTGGTGTCAATTTTTCCATCTTTTGCATTAGCCTCAGTTTTAACAATGCTTGGCTCACCATTTGCCACAAGCTGGCTAATCATTCTCTGACTATGTAGGGCGTAGCAACCAACATCCATTGTGGCGCCCCCTGCTAAATCAAATTGCAATCTAAGATCTGTTGGATTTGGCATTGGAATTAAAAGTGATGATTCAACCTTGATTACTTCACCAATCTCACCAGATTTAATGATCGCCATTGCTCGCTGAAAAACTGGGTGGTAGTAGTAATGAAAACCTTCCATAAATACTTTATTAGCTTTATTGGCCGCAGTTAAAACCTCTTTAGCTTCGGCTGCATTACTGGCGGAGGGCTTCTCACTTAATACATGCTTGCCAGCACCAAGTGCCTTTATATTCCAAGGCCCGTGGGCACCATTGTGTAAAGCGTTGTAGACAACATCAATTTCTGGATCATTTATTAAATCTTGATATGAGGTATAGGTCTTTGCCACCTGATACTGCTTAGCAAAGACTTCAGCCCGCACCTTATCTCTTGAAGCAACTGCAACTAATTGATGTCCAGTTGCTTGTGCTGGATAGATGATTGCAGCAGGTGCAATTCGCGCAGCACCTAAGATTCCGATCCGAAGGGGGGTTCTGGCCTGTTCCATGTGGGTAATCTACCTGCTTATTGATTTCCGTAGTAGCGGAGCATAAATTGATCCTTAAACTCAAAGAATGTGCCATTTTCAATGGCTAATCGCATTTTCGCAACCAACCCAACAATAAAGTGTTGATTGTGGATAGTAGCCAAGGTGGCTGCCACCATCTCTTTAGCGCGAAATAAATGACATAGATAAGCCCTGGTGTAATTTTTACAGGTATAACAATTGCAATCTTGCTCTATTGGAAAAAACTCTCTTCGGTGAGGAGCATTTGAAATATTTACTCTGCCATCTTTAGTAAAGACTGAGCTAGTTCTTGCTTGCCGAGATGGTGCAACGCAATCAAATGTATCTGCGCCATTTTCAACTCCGATAAATAAATCATCTGGCTCACCTATTCCTAAAAAGTGACGAGGTTTATCAGCAGGTAGCTCCTCATTAACCCACTTTAAAATATCACCTAAAGATTTTTTATCTAAGGCACCTCCAATGCCAAAGCCATCAAAGGAACGCCCTGCAACATTCATTTGGGAGAGATCTTTCGCTGCCTTCCTGCGAAGATCTTCATATTGAGCCCCTTGTAATACTCCGAATAAGGCTTGATACGGTTTATCTTTTCGCTCAATTGTTAATCGCTCATGCTCTTGTAGACACCTAATAGCCCATAATCTTGTTCGCTCTAACGCCTTTTCTTGATAGCTTCTTGTGTTATGCAAAGTTGTGCACTCATCAAAACCAAAGATTATGTCAGCTCCTAATTGGTGCTGCACCTGCATTGAGACCTCTGGGGTAAAGCGGTGAAGAGAGCCATCAAGATGTGATTTAAAGGTAACCCCATCATCATCAACATGGGCAAGTCGCTCCTTATCATCAGCGATTACCTCATCTGATTCAAAGGTATTTTCATCCATAGCGATAACCTTTTTAAATCCCACACCAAGTGAGAGCACTTGAAATCCACCAGAGTCGGTAAAGGTAGGTCCTGACCAATTCATAAATTTTCCAAGACCACCTGCTTGATCTACTAGATCTGAGCCAGGCTGTAGATATAGATGGTAGGCATTTGCCAACACTGCTTGGGCGCCTAGCTCGGTTAGAGATTCAGGTAAAACTGATTTCAAAGTAGCTTTTGTTCCTACAGGAATAAAAGCTGGGGTATTAATGACTCCATGCGGAGTGCTTATCTGGCCAGTTCTACCTAATCGATTGGGTAGCTGCTTGCCCACTTTAAAGCTAAAGCCTGAACTCATACTGCTTAGTCAACCATCACTTGCAAGGACAAGCCATTTATCCAAGTGCTACCAGATGCGAACCCGCTCAGCCTCTGGTAAATAATGTTTATCACCTTCAGATACTGCAAAAGCTTGGTAAAACTCATCAAGATTAGAGACCACCTGATTACACCTAAATTCATCCGGGGAGTGAGGATCGGTAGCAAGGCGCCTTCTAACCTCCTCCGGCCGATACTTACCGCGCCAAGATTGAGCCCAACCCATAAAAAATCTTTGCTCACCGCTAAATCCATCTATTACTGGAGCAGCTTTTCCAGCAAGTGAGATTTGGTATGCCTTATAGGCAATTGTTAAGCCACCTAGATCGCCAATATTTTCACCAATTGTAAGTGCGCCATTTACCTTAACATCTGGGGCATCAGTAGGTGATAATTGGTCATACTGTTTAATTAATTTACTGGTGAGCTTTTCAAACTCAACTCGATCCTCATCACTCCACCAATTTTCTAAATTACCATCACCATCATATTTAGAGCCTTGATCATCAAAACCATGACCAATCTCATGACCAATTACGGCACCAATGCCACCATAATTTGCTGCATCATCATCGGCTAGCACATCAAAAAATGGTGGTTGCAAAATAGCTGCCGGAAATACAATCTCATTCATTCCTGGGTTGTAATAAGCATTCACAGTTTGTGGGGTCATATACCACTCAGATTTATCAACCGGCTTTCCAATCTTGGCAAACTCATACTCAGTTGCAAATCTAGCTATCCTGGCTAAATTTCCAATTAGATCATTTGGGGTTATCTCTAATTTGCTGTAATCGCGCCACTTATCTGGATAGCCAATCTTGGGTATAAATTTATCTAACTTAATAAATGCCTTCTGCTTTGTTTCAGGGCCCATCCAGGTAAGAGCTGCAATATCTTCTCGATAAGCTTGAATTAAATTTGCTACTAATTGCTGCATCCGCACCTTGGCGGTATGGCCAAAGTGGCGCTCAACATAGATCTGACCAACTGCCTCACCGAGAGCTGCCTCAACTAATCCCACACCCCGCTTCCACCGCTGCTTTAATTGGGGGATTCCAGAGAGGGTAGTTCCGTAAAAATTAAAGTTTTCATCCACTAATTGACTATTTAAATATGGAGCGCTGGCCGAAAGTATGTGCCAGGCAAGCCAGGCCTGCCACTTATCCAACTCAAAATTACCTAATAACTTTGATAGACCCTCAAAGTAAGAGGGTTGACGAACAATTACCTGCTCTAAAACATGTGGCGGAGTCTGGCTTGCTTTAATCCACTCTTGCCAATCAAACTCTGGACAGAGGCTGCTTAATTGGGCAAAGCTTTTTTTATTGTAGGTAAGGGTGGCATCTCTATCTTTGACCTGATCCCAATGGGAGATAGCAATCTTTGTCTCTAGCTCTAATACCTGCTTGGCCTTTAAGCTGCCATCTTCGATTTGTGCCAGGGAAAACATCTTTTCAACATGTAATAAGAAGGCCTGCCTAATTGGCTCATACTCATCCTCTCGGTAGTAGGCCTCATCTGGAAGTGATAAACCACTTTGGCCAAGATAGACAATATTTTTCGTTGAATCTTTATGGTCAGTACTTACAAATGTATAAAACAATCCACCTAAGCCACGTCGTTCTTCATCACCTAAAAATTTAATAAAATCTAATCTGTTTTTTACTGATTTCACCTTCTCTAAATCACCCTTTATTGGAGATATCCCAAGAGCTTCTATCCGAGCCTCATCCATAAATGAGCCATATAAATCACCAATTTTTTGGGCATTACTGCCGACAGGACCTTTACTTTCAGCCTGCTGCAAAATGATCTCTTTAACCTGTTTTTCTGCCTCTTCATAGAGCCGATAAAAGGCGCCATCACTAGCTCGATCTGCTGGAATCACAGATTCTTTTAACCACTTGCCATTCATAAATCTAAATAGATCATCTTGGGCTCTAACAGATTGATCAATGTGGTTTAGGTCAAGACCGCTTCGCATTATGGGGCAAGCCTACCTAGTATTAAAAAGTTTTATGGCAATAAAAAACCCCGCCATTTAACTGGCGGGGTTTTTTAGTTAATAACTTACTTTGCAGCTTTCTTACGACGACGACGCTTTGGAGCAGCCTTTGCTGCTTTCTTACGACGACGACGCTTTGGGGCAGCTTTAGCAGCAGCCTTCTTACGACGACGCTTTGGTGCAGCTTTTGCTGCTTTCTTACGACGCTTTGCAGCCACGTAGATCTCCTATCAAAGTGGTTCGATCCGTCACCGAACCTGTTTCATGGATAAGCGTGGCACTAAATGGCAAAACTTTCCACTTATTTGGCAAAAATAACGAAGCGTGTCGCAACTATATTTTTTAAATTTTTTATGCATTTTTTTCTAAAAATTACCCAAATTTGTGCCAACAATTACCAAAAATCTACTGATGAGTTAATTTTTTGGTTATTTTTTTCATTTTTTACCGAAAAAGTTGCGAAAAATATTAAAAATTGCAATTTTTGGGCAAATTCAGACGATTTTGCTGCCAATTTCTGGCCAATAACCGGCCATATTGGTCGCTTAGCTAATTAAAACTCTGCTCACTTGTCGGAAAGGTGCCAGTAGCCACATCAGCGGCAAACTCTTTGGCTGCATCACGCATCTCTTTGCGCAAATTTCTATATGCCTTGGCAAGTTTGGGCGGATTTTGGGTGATGCCCATTAAATCTGTCCAAACTAATACCTGGCCATCGCAATCCTTACCAGCCCCAATGCCAATAGTTGGAATCTTTAACTCACTACTTATCTCTTTAGCAAGTGCTGCTGGTATCGCTTCTAAGACCAGGGCAAATACTCCAGCTGCCTCCAATGCTTTGGCATCAGCTTTAATTCGCTCACCATCTTCTCCGCGCCCTTGCACCTTAAAGCCACCTAAAGTGTGAACTGATTGTGGGGTAAGACCAAGATGGCCCATCACTGGAATACCAGCTTGGATTAATTTTTCAATCTGGGGCACGATTTTTTTACCACCCTCAAGCTTTACCGCTTGCACCTTTGCCTCTTTAAAAAATCTAACCCCCGTAACCAATGCTTGCTCAGCTGAGCTCTCATAAGAGCCAAAGGGAAAATCAACTACCACCATAGCTTTACTAGTTGCATTAACTACTGATCTTGCCAGTGGGATTAATTCATCTACTGTGACTGGAATAGTGTTTTCATAAGCTAGAAAATTATTACCTGCTGAATCTCCAACTAACAAAACTGGAATATCTGCCTCATCAAATATCGATGCAGTCATCTGTTCATAGCAGGTTAGCATCGCCCACTTTTGCCCAGCAGCTTTTTTAGCAGCCAAATCTAGGGTTGAGGTTCGCATACTTTGAGCATTGCTCATATTTCTCTCCTTAAGATCAAGGCCTATATAGGTCCCTGTCTTTTCTCGGTAGGACAACTTTAACTCACCTGTCATCTTGTGCGCTACCTGAGGTACTCTTGAAAAGTGAATAACACCGGTCAGATTAGAGTCGCCCTTGCCCAGATCAATCCAACAGTTGGTGATCTAGCAAAAAATGCTGATCTAGTATCTAAGTACGCCTTTGATGCGGCAAATGCCGGTGCAGTAATTGTGGTTTACCCCGAGATGGTTTTAACTGGTTATCCAGTTGAGGATCTAGCAAATCGCCCATCCTTTCAAAGTGCATCCTTAGCTGCAGTTGATTCTCTTGCTAAGCGAATAAATAACGAGGGTAATGGTGATCTAACTTTATTAGTTGGCTACCTAGGCCAAAGTGAGAGTGCTAAACCACAAAATTGTGTGGCCGTGATTTATCGAGGTGAGATTGTTGCCACCTATATAAAGCACCATCTGCCAAATTATGGGGTCTTTGATGAGTATCGAAATTTTGTCCCCGGTAATCACTCACTTGTGATTCGAGTGTGCGGGGTTGATATCGGAATTGCCATTTGTGAAGATATTTGGAAAACCGGTGGACCAGTGGCTGAGCTTTCAAAGCGAAATATTGGATTGCTGCTAGTTCCAAATGGCTCCCCATATGAGATCAATAAGGATGATGCCAGATTGGAGTTAGTTAAACAGCGCGCCCTAGAGGTTGGTGCTCCACTGGCTTATGTAAATATGGTCGGTGGCCAAGATGATTTAGTTTTTGATGGCGACACAATTGTGGTGGGAAAAACTGGTGAGGTAATTGCTCGGGCCCCACAATTTGAAGAGGGGCTAATGATTATTGATCTTGATGTGGCTATCGCCTCCAGTGATCCTGATTTGGTAATTTCAAATCCGCCAATACTTAAGTATCAGAAGATTAAGGCCGGAATAGCCCGCAGATTAGGTGAGAGTGAGGAGATCTGGGAGGGGTTGGTTTTAGGGCTAAAGGATTATGTTGAAAAAAATAATTTTAAATCAGTGTTAATTGGATTATCTGGTGGGATTGATTCAGCATTAGTTGCTACCTTGGCCGCAGATGCCATTGGTGCAGATCGGGTCTATGGGGTGGCAATGCCAAGTAAGTACTCATCTGAGCATTCATTAACAGATGCCAAACAGTTGGCTGAAAATATTGGTTTAAATTATCGAATAATTGAGATCACCCCAATGGTGGCAAATCTTTTAGAAAACCTTCGATTAGATGGCGTTGCTGAGGAGAATCTGCAGGCCAGAGTTCGCGGAATTACTTTGATGGGATTATCAAACCAAGAGGGCCATCTAGTTTTAGCAACTGGTAATAAATCTGAGTTAGCAGTTGGCTACTCCACCTTGTATGGCGATGCTGTTGGTGGCTTTGCGCCAATTAAGGATCTATATAAAACACAGGTGTGGCACCTTGCCACCTGGCGAAATGAGTTAGCAATTTTGCAGGGACAGACCCCACCTATTCCAGTTAACTCAATTACTAAAGAGCCAAGTGCTGAGCTTGCGCCAAATCAAAAGGACTCAGATTCACTTCCACCATATGAAGTCCTAGATAAAATTCTTAACATCTATATTGATCAAGATGGTGGCCGGCCAAAGGCGCTTTCTGCCGGATTTAACCCAGAGCTAGTAGATAAAGTCGTTAGATTGGTCGATCGCGCCGAGTATAAAAGGCGTCAGTATCCACCTGGAACAAAGATCTCAAGCCGGGCCTTTGGTAAGGATCGTAGATTGCCAATTACCTCACATTGGAATGAGTCTTAATTATTTTTAGGCGTAAATTGATAACACGCAAACTCTTTGCAATTAGTCTTTAATTACATACTTTGCCATGATTTACCCATGACAATCTCAACTCCTACCGCTGGTATTAATCGCTGGTACTTCACCCGTCGTCGGGTAGTTGATTTTGGCCGCATTACCTCTTGTTGCTGCTAATTTAAATTTTAATTCAACTCCATCTGGCATATCTATGCCAAAACTAAATCTGCTTTTTCAAAAAAACTAGAAAACTACCAAAAAAGGAAGGCAAGAAAATGAAGGTTTATAACAATATAACTGAGGTCTATGGAAATACGCCATTGGTTAAATTAAATAAGATTATGACAAACTCAACTGCCAAGGTACTAGCAAAGCTTGAGTTTTATAACCCAACCTCAACCGTTAAGGATCGACTTTCAATTGCGATGGTTGATGCTGCTGAAAAATCTGGTGCGCTAAAGCCAGGTGGAACAATTGTTGAGGCAACTAGTGGAAATACTGGAATTGCACTTGCCATGGTGGGGGCTGCTCGTGGTTATAAAACTATTTTGACCATGCCAGAGTCGATGTCAAAGGAGAGAAGAGCATTACTTAGAGCATTTGGTGCAGAGTTAATTTTGACACCAGCAGCTGAAGGTATGAAGGGTGCTGTAGCTAAGGCAGAATCATTAAAAGATACTGGTGCGGTAATGGTTCGCCAATTTGAAAATGAGGCCGGCCCTGATATTCACCGCAGAACAACTGGCGAGGAGATCTGGCGAGATACTGATGGTAGCGTCGATGCTGTGATCTCAGGTATTGGAACTGGTGGCACAATTACTGGTGTTGGCCAATTATTAAAATCAAAAAATCCAGCAATAAAGATATTTGGTGTAGAGCCTGCTGCTTCACCAATTTTAAATGGTGGAAATCCTGGCCCACATCCAATCCAAGGAATTGGTCCAAACTTTGTGCCCCAAATTTTAGATCGCACAATTTATGATGAAATTTTAGATGCCACAGCAGATGATGCTGTTAAGTACGCAAGAGCTGCTGGCACACAAGAGGGAATCTTGGCTGGAATCTCATCCGGGGCTGCACTTTGGGCAGCACATCAAGTAGCACAACGGCCAGAGTTTGCTGGTAAAACAATTGTGGTAATCATTCCATCTTTTGGCGAGCGCTACCTATCAACCATCCTCTTTCAAGATTTGATGGATTAATTTGATAACTCGTATTCGCGAAGATATCCAAGCTGCATTACGCCAGGATCCAGCTGCTAGAAATTGGCTAGAGGTGATCCTTACCTATCCAGGTGTACATGCAGTTTGGGGATATCGAATTGCGCACTTTTTATGGAAGATAAAACTTAAACTTTTTGCACGCATCTACTCAAATTGGATTAGAGCAGTTACTGGAATTGAGATTCATCCTGCTGCCAAAATTGGCCGAAGATTTTTTATCGACCATGGCATGGGAGTAGTAATTGGCGCAACTGCGGTCGTTGGTGATGATGTAATGATTTATCATGATGTGACATTGGGCGCTCGCGGTATTGGAAGTGGAAAGCGTCATCCAACTATTGGAAATAATGTAGTAATTGGTGCTGGGGCTCGAGTGCTAGGTGATATCAAAGTAGGCGAGGGTGCAAAGATCAGTGCCAATATGGTGGTGACAAAAGAGGTACCTGCTAAAACTATGGTGGATTCATCAGAGTTTTTTGCAATTTAAGCCTACTTATACTTACTAAGTAGGCTATGGCTAGAGATATTTAACATAGCCGTAATTATTTGCCGCTTTAATTAAGCCTATGTCCTCCCCAAATGATTTAGCAAAACAACAAGCCTTTGTGCAGCGCACCCTAGAGGAGCGCAATATTCGATTTGTCCGACTTTGGTTTACTGATGTTTTAGGTTTTCTAAAATCAGTTGCGATCGCACCTGCTGAGTTAGAGAACGCCTTTATTGAAGGTATTGGTTTTGATGGCTCTGCTATTGAGGGTTTTGCCAGAGTAAGTGAGTCAGATATGTTGGCAAAACCAGATCCTGCCTCATTTTCAATATTGCCTTGGCGAACTGAATCACCAGGGGCTGCTCGTATGTTTTGTGATATCACTTTGCCAGATGGCACAGCTGCATCAGTTGATCCACGTAGAGTTTTAAAACAAACCTTAGAGAAGGTGGCAAAGCTTGGTTATACCTGTTACACCCACCCAGAGATTGAGTTCTTCTTATTTAAAGATGAACCAAAGCCAGGTGAGCAACCAATTCCAGTTGATTCAGCTGGCTACTTTGATCACACACCATCTGTAGTTGGCCATGATTTTAGAAGACAAGCAATTACTATTTTAGAGGCGATGGGAATCTCAGTTGAGTTCTCTCACCATGAAGGCGCACCTGGACAACAAGAGATTGATCTTCGTTATGCCGATGCCTTAACTACCGCAGATAACATCATGACATTTAGACATGTAGTAAAAGAGGTGGCATTAGATCAAGGTTTCTACGCCTCCTTTATGCCTAAACCATTTACCAATCATCCAGGCTCTGCCATGCACACTCATATTTCACTATTTGAAGGTGAGAAAAATGCCTTTTATGAAGAGGGTGCACCTATGCAATTATCTAAGGTGGGTAGATCATTTATTGCAGGCATTATTAAACATGCCTCAGAAATTACCGCAATTACAAACCAATGGGTTAACTCCTATAAGAGATTAAGTGGTGGTGGAGAAGCACCAGCTTATGCAACCTGGGCCCAAAGTGATCGCAATGCAATGGTTCGAATTCCAACTTATAAACCAAAGAAAGCTGCCTCTACTCGCATTGAGGTTAGATCGCCAGATTCAGCCTGTAATCCTTATTTAGCATTTGCAGTAATCATTGCCGCTGGAATTGCTGGGGTTGAAGGAAAGTATGAGTTAAATGAGAATTCTAATGCTGCACCATTGCCATCTGATTTAGCCGAGGCGATTAGTGCCATGGAAAAAAGTGAATTGGTTAAGAAAACTCTTGGAAAAGATGTTTTTGAGTATGTTTTGTTGAACAAGCGCGCTGAGTGGGATGAGTATCGAAAACAGGTAAGTGCCTATGAGCTTGGTAGGTATTTGCCAGTTCTTTAGATTAAGATTGCAATATGAGCAATCAAATAATGACTGAAATAAGTGTTGATCTAGATAATCGAGATAAAAATTCAGCTCTCTTTCGCCTGTTTATCGCCTTTCCGGCCATCATTTTCTTAAGTAGCTTCTCATCCTTTGCTGATGAGGCAATGGGTTTAATTGGTGGATTTCTTTTTCTACCAGTGGTACTAGCAATGCTAGTTAGAAATAAGTATCCATCCTATGTATTAGCCTTTAATAAGGCGCTATTAGAGTTAAATAATCGAGTAAGTATTTATGTTCTAGTTTTAACAGATTCTTATCCATCGATTGAATCAAATCAAAAGGTGCGATTGATTTATCCAGAGATTGATAATGGTCAAAAGCTAAACTCTTGGCTGCCATTAGTTAAATGGTTATTAGCAATCCCACTTTATATAGTCGGCATTTTTTACGCTTTGTATGCCTTATTTTTAACCTTTATCGCCTGGATTTCAGTAGTTAAAAACGGCACATATCCAGTTGATAAGGCTGAAGAGGTAGTTAAGGTGATTGCTTATTGGAATAGAGTTTATGGATATGCACTGCTGTTAGTTACAGATGAGTATCCATCTTTTTCACTAAATTAACGCAGCTCAACCTTATTTTTAACCGCACCCTTTGGTCGATAGGTTGCTCTAGGTTGTGCCTTAGGAAAATCACCAGTTAATCTAAAGCTTTTTGCAACCATTAATAAAATTAATCTTGCCTCAGCTATTGCAAAATACTCACCTAAACATTTTCTACTTCCACCACCAAATGGAAAGTAGGCTCCGCGTGGCAGTGATTTTTCAAAGCTTTCATCTAACCAACGAGATGGATTCCATTGATTAGGGTTTGGAAAGTATTTTGCATTTCGGTGAGTAACATATTGACTTACCAAAACATGAGCTCCGGCTGGAATTTTTACACCATCAATCTCACACTCTTGGGTAGCAATTCTGGGTGCCACCCAAACTGGCGGAGCAAGACGCATTGTTTCCTGCAATATGGCAGAGGCAATGGGTGAGGATTCTTCTAACTCTTGGTAGGTAGGAGCTCTATTTTGAGTAATCCAATTGGCATTATCTGCCTCCTGCTCTAATTGTTTTCTCACATCGAAATTTTTGGAAAGATAGGAAAAAGCCCAACTCATAACATTTGCTGTAGTTTCATGGCCACTTAAAATTAAAGTTAAGACCTCATCACGAATATGCTCAGTAGAAATTGCCCCTCGCATCTGCAATAAAATTCCAAGTAGATCATCATCTCGCTTCTCATCACTTTCAATACGCTTACTAATTATTGACTCAGCAATATCAACTAATCGATCAGAGGCAATTTCAAACTCTTTAAAGTACTTAATTCCTGACTTATCAAATCGCTCTAATCCAGGAAGCATGGTTCGTTCAATTCGATCGATCGCTACCTCCATGGATTGCGCAATTGCTTGGGTATATTGATGGGAATCTAATCCAAATAAACAACGAGAGACTATTTCTAAGGTTAGAGCCATCATTTCTGGTGCTAACTCAATACTGGATTTATCTCGCCAATTATTTGTATGTTCTAAAACTAAGTTGTGCATTATTGCTACGTAAGAATCTAGATTTCCATGGTGAAATGGTGGCTGCATCATTCTGCGATGGGCCAGATGTATCGGCTCTTCATTGGTTAATAAACCTTCGCCTAAGACTTTGCGCATTCTGGCAAATCCAACACCTTTAACAAATTTATGTTGTTGGGCAACTGTGACCTCATGGACAGCAGCTGGTGAGAATAAGCCAATAAATAATCTTCTAGATAAGAAAAAAGAGCAGTTACTGCCATACTTTTCTTGCATTTTTAGCAAAAACTTTGGGGTATTAACCATAAAGGTTGCAGTTAAAAGATCGGAAAGTAATGGATTTGGACCAGGAAGTTTTTCATCCCCTGTCCAATCTTTTCGAAATATTGGATCTGGTATTTGTGCATACTCCTGCGGACGTGGGGCAAGATATGGCCGAGTAGTATCGGTAGACATATCTAAAGCGTAAGCAGTTTAAGAAGGTAAGCCAACAGTTTTGCGCATATTTTTGGTTTTATCTTTAACTTGAGTTAGCCTTATCCCATGTTAAATACAGGTGTTAGCGCATTACTTACTTCATTACGCCTGTCTTCACTTCTTCTTACTCGCCGCGGCGGGGCCAAGTAACCGGTCCCCTCGTCGCGGAGGTTGGTCGTACCGGTAGACCACTTATAACCGACGAGGAGAAAATTTAAAATGAGTAACTTTCCAGAACAAAGTAATTCAGCAATGCCGATCTCAAGGTATGCCCCATTTAATCCTTTCCCAAATAATGGCTCCCTTTCTGATCGAACCTGGCCAAACAAATCTATGAGCAAAGCACCAAAGTGGTGCTCAGTAGATCTTCGTGATGGCAATCAAGCACTAATTGATCCGATGGATGCAAACCGCAAACTTGCCATGTTTAAGTTGTTGGTAAAGATGGGTTACAAAGAGATTGAGGTTGGATTTCCAGCAGCTAGCCAAACTGATTTTGATTTTATTCGCAAGATTATTGACGAGAAATTAATTCCAGATGATGTTGTAATTCAAGTTCTAACTCAAGCTCGCAAACCATTAATTGAGCGTACCTTTGAATCGATAAGGGGTGCAAAGCAGGCGATTGTTCATCTATACAACTCAACCTCAACTTTGCAGCGCAGAGTTGTTTTTGGCCAAGATAAAGATGGAATTAAAAAGATTGCAACCGATGGTGCTCAAATATGCCTAGATTTAGTTAAAACAGTACCTGGCACATTGGTCTCCTTTGAGTACTCACCAGAGTCTTACACTGGCACAGAGCTGGAATTTGCAGTTGAAGTCTGTAATGCAGTTAATGATATTTGGAAGCCAACTCCAACTTGGAAGAGCATTATGAATTTACCGGCCACAGTTGAGATGGCAACACCAAATATTTACGCAGATTCAATTGAATGGATGCACCGTAATTTAAAGTATCGCGATAGCGTGATTTTAAGTTTGCATCCTCATAATGATCGAGGCACTGGGGTAGCAGCAGCTGAGCTTGGTTATCTAGCAGGGGCTGATCGAATTGAGGGAACCTTATTTGGTAATGGTGAGCGAACTGGAAATGTTTGCTTAATTACTCTCGGTTTAAATCTATTAAGCCATGGCATTGATCCAATGATTGATTTTTCAGATATCGATGAAATTAGGCGAACAGTTGAGTACTGCAATCAACTGCGGGTGCCAGAGCGTCACCCATATGGTGGCGACCTAGTATTTACCGCATTTTCTGGCTCACATCAGGATGCAATTAAAAAGGGCTTTGAGCATATGGAAAAAGATGCCAAAGCTGCTGGCGTTGATAAAGATAAATTTACGTGGGCGATTCCTTATCTACCAATTGATCCAAAAGATATTGGCAGATCCTATGAAGCGGTAATTAGAGTAAATAGCCAATCTGGAAAAGGTGGCGTGGCATATTTGATGAAGCATGAACACCAATTAGATCTACCACGTAGATTACAGATTGAATTTAGCCAGGTAATTCAAGCAATTACCGATAGCGAAGGGGGTGAGGTATCACCGGAGGCTATGTGGGATAGCTTTGAAGATGAGTATTTACCAGCGAAAAGTAATCAATGGGGCAGATTTAAATTAGCAGGGCTTTCTCAAACCTCTCAAATGGATGAGGATGTTAATTTATCAATTGATCTAATTGATAATGGTGCAACTAAAAAATTATCTGGAAAAGGTAATGGTCCAATTGCAGCTTTTGTTGCAATAGTTAACCAACATGAGCCAAGCTTAAATTTGCGAGTACTTGATTACTATGAGCATGCACTATCTGCAGGTGGCGATGCCAAAGCTGCTGCCTACTTAGAATGTGAAATTGCTGGCAAGGTTTATTGGGGAGTGGGAATTGATCCATCCACAACAACTGCTGCGCTTAAAGCAGTTATCTCCTCTATCAATCGCGCAGTTCGTTAACTGACTCTGACCTACCCCTCTAGTAACTTAGGGGGTATGTCGGTATATCGCGATCTAGCAATTGTGCTTCGAACCCAAAAACTGGGAGAGGCAGATCGCATAATCACCCTATTTACAAAAGAGCATGGTCGAATAAAGGCTGTTGCTAAAGGCGTTAGAAAAACTAAATCTAGATTTGGCGCTAGGTTAGAGCCAGCAAGTTATGTTGATCTGCAGCTTTATACCGGCAGAACCTTTGACACTATTACGCAGGTAGTAAGTATTGAAAATTATGGTGATGTGTT
Organism: uncultured Actinomycetes bacterium; assembly: GCA_903897475.1. Taxonomy (GTDB): domain Bacteria; phylum Actinomycetota; class Actinomycetes; order Nanopelagicales; family Nanopelagicaceae; genus Nanopelagicus. The sequence continues at coordinate 21,571 of CAIUBS010000147.1, forward strand.
ATCTAGTGATTATCAAAGTTGGACAGTGGCAAATGCGATCTTAGAGGCAGCAGAGCGATTTACTACCGCCGAGCATGAACCTGCGCTACAGCAATATTTGCTAGTTACAGGCTCACTTAAAGCACTCGCTGAAAAAAGATATGACCCATCATTAATTTTAGATGCATACTTACTGCGCTCACTAGCAGTTGCAGGGTATGCACCATCACTAACTATTTGTTCAAGATGTGATGCGCAAGGACCACATAAATTTTTCTCACTCCAAGGTGGAGGAAGTGTCTGTGTTGCTTGCAAACCCGCTGCCTGTGCTACTCCTGCTCTTGCCACATTAGAATTAATGGCTAATCTATTAACTGGAGATTGGGAGCAGGCGAAAATGAGTGAGGCTAAAAATAGAAGTGAGGCTTCAGGTTTGATCGCTGCATACTTGCAATGGCATTTAGAACGCGGACTTCGCTCCCTACCCTTAGTTGAAAGAGTAAGTCGTGGCTAGAGTTGTTGTAAAAGCTGCAAAAAGTAGTACCGCAAAAGGTAAGGTTAAAAAGGCTTCACGCAAAAAAGTTATTAAACCACCAACTCCACATCGCAGTAATGTGCGCCCACCAAAATTAGATGCAAAGCAGATTCCAAATCATGTGGCCATAGTTATGGATGGCAATGGCAGATGGGCAAAGCAACGAGGTCTAGCAAGAACTGCTGGACATGAAGCAGGTGAGTTAGCACTAGTTGATATTGTGCATGGTGCAATTGAAATCGGAGTTAAAGAGCTAAGTGTTTATGCCTTCTCTACTGAGAATTGGCGCAGATCTCCAGAGGAGGTTAAATTTCTAATGGGATTTAATCGCCAAGTAATTCATAATCGCAGAGATGAACTAAATGAGCTAGGAATTAAAATCCGCTGGGTAGGTAGGCAAAAAAAGCTTTGGGCAAGTGTGATTAAAGAGTTAAAAGATGCTGAGCAGTTAACTAAAAAAAATAAAGTATTAACATTAAATATGTGTATTAATTATGGAGGTAGAGCTGAAGTTTTAGATGCAGCAGTTGCGATAGCAAAGGATGCAATGCGTAAAAAGGTTAAGCCGGATTTGCTAACTGAAAAATCTATGGCTAAATATTTGTATGCACCAGATATGAGCGATGTTGATCTTTTTTTAAGATCCTCAGGTGAGCAGCGCACCAGTAATTTTCTAATGTGGCAATCTGCGTATGCTGAAATGGTATTTATGGATGTGCTTTGGCCAGATGCAGATAGGCGCACACTTTGGCGAGCAATTGAGATATACGCTGAGCGTGAGCGTAGATTCGGAAAGGCCTAACTCAACATTTTTGGCACAGGCCAAATAATTCAACTACGTGAGTTACTTTTTTAAACCCATTATTTTTTGCAACAGTGCTGGCCCATTTTTCTACCGCACTTGCCTCAACTTCAACAGTTTTTCCGCAATTAGTGCAGACTAAATGGTGGTGATGCCCGGTATCACATAATCTATATAAGGCTTCGCCATCATCTTTTCTTAAGACATCAACTATGTTTTCAGCAGCAGCTTTTTGTAGTGTTCGATAGACCGTCGCCAAGCCAGTAGATTCACCATTTTTGCGTAGCAGTTGATAGAGCGATTGCGCACTTGAAAATTTACCTTCGCGCTTTAATGCACCAATAACTTTTACCTCAGATTTATTCATTAGTAGATCTCCAATACTGGCCGTGTAAAATTACTTACCTTGATCATGCTTATCCTCATGTCCATGATCATCATGTTTACCCTCAACTTTATGATCTTCATCATTATGAATTGCTGAGTGATCTGAATGTTTCTCATTGCCATGAAGATGAACTGCCTCTAATTGACTAACTAGTGCCCACATTATTGCTACTCCAGCTAGGGTTGAAACTAATGTCCACCTAGATGCATGCCGGGCATGAGCCTCAGGCAAAATATGGCTAGTTGCTAGGTAGATTAATATTCCAGAAAATGCTGCTAAATAAATCGCAGTTAGGTTATTGCTAATTGCAAGGCTAGAGCCAATGGCAGCACCACTAATTCTTGCTACTGAGTCAACACCTAGTAGCCAGATTGCTTTCCTACTCCACTTACCGCTTTTAACTAAGAGTGAAACCGTATTTAGGCCATCGCTAAATGCATGTACTAGTAGCGCTATAAATACTGCAATTCCAAGACTTTCATCTATTGCAAAAGCAACACCTAGTGCTAATCCATCTAGGAAAACATGCACGCCCATTGCAAGTGCGCCGATGCTGCCGGCGATATTGGCGGAGTGCTTATGCTCATGTCCATAATCAGACTCAGCTGGCTCATGGGAACCAAAGGTTCGCTCATAAACGTGCAGTAAAAGAAATCCACCCACAATTGCAACTGATACTGCAGGTGCGCCAAGTAATTGAGTATTAGACAAGGCAAAAACTTCAGGAAGTAGATCAAAAACTACTAAACCTAAAAGTAATCCCGCAGATAAACCTAAAACTAGGTGTAGTCGATCACGGGAGCGAAGGGCAATAGCACCGCCAGCTGCAGTTGCAAAAGCGGTGGTGGCGGCCAAAATAATTACTAGATCCATAATTTAAAAGATAACATAAATGAGAATGATTATCAATATCACTTTGGTATTAACCGTTTTCTGCCCTTATTAATTCGGCTATCTCTGGCTAAAACCCCTCTACACTTATCCCAACTAGTAAGCCGCCGACAGCCAGCCGGATGGAGAATCAAATGGCCCAAGATCGTTTAGAAACTATTGTTTCCTTAGCCAAGCGTCGGGGTTTTGTTTACCCCTCATCAGAAATATATGGCGGACTTCGCGCCTCCTGGGATTACGGTCCACTTGGAGTTGAGTTAAAAAATAATGTCAAGCGCCAGTGGTGGAAATCTATGGTGCAAGGTAGAGATGATGTGGTCGGAATTGATTCTTGTGTAATTTTAGCAAGAGAGGTTTGGCAAGCCTCCGGTCATGTTGAAACTTTTTCTGATCCTTTAACGGAGTGCACCAGCTGCCATAAGCGATATCGCGCAGATCATTTAGAAGAGGCTTATGAAAATAAACATAAGAAAAAAGCTGCCTCACTAGATGATATCAATTGCCCAAATTGTGGCACCAAAGGAAAATTCACCGCCCCTAAACAGTTTTCAGGTTTGTTAAAAACATATCTAGGTCCAGTTGAGGATGAATCTGGACTTGCATACTTGCGGCCAGAAACTGCGCAAGGAATTTTCATTAATTTTGATAATGTGGCATCTACCTCAAGGAAAAAACCACCATTTGGTATCGGGCAAATTGGAAAATCTTTTAGAAATGAAATTACTCCTGGAAACTTTATTTTTAGAACAAGAGAGTTTGAACAGATGGAAATGGAATTTTTTGTAGTTCCAGGAACAGATGAGCAATGGCACCAGTATTGGATAGATACTCGTCTTAATTGGTATAAAGATTTAGGGATAAATCCAGATCGATTAAGAATTTTTGAACATCCGAAAGAAAAACTTTCACATTACTCAAAGCGAACAGCTGATATTGAGTACAAGTTTGAGTTTGCAGGTACTGAGTGGGGCGAGCTAGAAGGAATTGCTAACCGAACTGATTTTGATTTAAAGGCTCACTCAAGAGCGTCGGGCGAGAATTTAACCTGGTTTGATCAAGAAAAAAATGAGAGATGGACTCCATATGTAATTGAACCTGCAGCTGGTGTTGATAGATGTGCTCTAACCTTCATGCTGGATGCATTTACAGAGGATGAAGCACCAAACGCTAAAGGTGAGATGGAAAAGCGAGCAGTAATGAAGTTGGATTTCAGATTAGCCCCAATAAAGGTAGCGGTTTTACCACTTTCTAGAAACGCTGATTTATCACCAAAGGCAAAGGATTTAGCTACAGCACTTCGCAAACATTGGAATGTGGATTTTGATGATGCTGGTGCGATTGGAAGAAGATATCGTCGCCAAGATGAAATTGGTACACCATTTTGCATCACTATAGATTTTGAAAGCTTAGATGATCAAGCTGTGACAATTAGAGAGCGAGATTCAATGGCGCAATCTAGAATTGCAATTGACCAGGTAGAAAATTTCCTGGCGCAAAAATTATTAGGTTGCTAATTGTTAACTCAAGTAGCACCCCTTCGGCTGCCAATTTCTAATGGCAATTTTGAAAACAATGAGGTAGTTCTAAGTACTCCAGTAGTTCTTGCGCCCATGGCAGGTATTACAAATGCGGCGTTTAGAAGATTATGCAGAGAGCAAGGTGCTGGTCTTTTTGTCTCTGAGATGGTCACTGCGCGAGCTTTAATTGAAAGGCGAGAGGAAACTTTTAGATTAATTAAGCCAGGAGTTGATGAAAGTCCTAGATCAATTCAATTATATGCAGTTGATCCAATTGTGCTTGGCAGGGCAGTTGATTTATTAGGTAGTGAAAATTTAGCTGATCATATCGATTTGAATTTTGGTTGCCCAGTTCCAAAGGTAACTAGAAAAGGTGGCGGAGCAGCTCTTCCATACAAGCGTAAATTGTTTTCAGCAATAGTTGAATCTGCAGTCAAAAGTGCTGCTAAATATGGAATTCCAATTACGGTAAAGATGCGAGTTGGAATTGATTCAGATCATCAAACATTCTTAGAGTCTGCAAAATCAGCGGCAGATTTAGGGGTTACCTGGGTAGCACTGCATGCTAGAACTGCAGCTCAACTATATGAAGGTAGATCTGATTGGAATAAAATTAGCGAATTAGTTGAGCACCTAGCCCCAACTGGAGTTCCAGTTTTAGGAAATGGTGATATCTGGTCTGGGGCAGATGCAGTAAATATGATCAATCAAACTGGATGTAGTGGTGTAGTAGTTGGCCGAGGATGTTTAGGTCGACCTTGGTTATTTGCAGATTTAGTTAGTGCATTAAATGGTGAAAACAATCGAGTAAACCCAACCTTATTTGAGGTAAGAGAAGTGATGTTGCGTCATGGCCAATTACTAGTTGAATACTTTGAAAATGAAGATCGTGCGATGCGAGATATTAGAAAACATATGGCTTGGTACTTAAAGGGTTTTTCAGTACCACGCGAGATTAGATCCTCCCTAGGCATGGTCGACTCACTTACGCAAATGGAGCAATTACTTTCACAGGTACAAGATCAGCCATATCCACAAGCAGTAGGGGATGCACCAAGAGGTAGAACTAGCCATGGCCGGGCTGTGAGCTTGCCAGATGGCTGGCTAGATGATCCAGATGAGTTTGCAAATATAACAATTGATGATGCGATTTCAGGCGGCTAAGTAATTGTTTATCTTTAGATTTATTCGAAGAGTTATTTCATTTATTCTCTTACTAATTATTGTAATTCCACTTTATGTAGCAGGAAATGTTTGGTATAGCGCAAGACAAAGTACTTCAGAAAAATCTGATGTAATTTTAGTTATGGGTGCAGCGCAATTTGATGGCAGGCCAAGTGATATTTTGCTAGCCCGTCTTAAACATGCAAATGCAATTTATAAATCAAATCTTGCACCAAAAATTTATACCGTAGGCTCTGGAGCACCTGGTGATCGCACCACTGAAGCTGCTGCAAGTAGAAACTGGCTAATTAAAAATGGCGTTAAAAGAGGTGATGTGTTAGCAATTGCTCAAGGTAGAGATACTTTGGATAGTACAAAGGCGTATGCAGCTAAAATGAAAAAATCAAAACTTTCATCAGTGATCATCGTGACCGATCCATACCATTGCTTTCGGGCTGTAAAGATGGCAAAGGATAAAGATCTGATTGCTAGGTGCTCACCTGTAACTGATGGTCCCGGATCACTTGAAAACTCAGGGATTAACTATTTAACCCGGGAAACTGGTGCTTATTTGGCCTATATAACAGTTGGTAGATTGGGTATTAAGTTAAGTGATCGCCTAATGCAAAGTTCGCTCTACTCTTAAGCCATGGAACTTCTGCCATTTTTAGATCTACTCTCAACATTAGTATTTGCATTAGTTGGCGCCCGAATCGCAGCCGATAAGGGTTTAGATTATGGCGGTATAGCATTTATTGCTGCAGTTGCATCAGTATCTGGTGGAACCTTAAGAAATGTCTTTCTAGGTCTAAAGCCAGTTTGGATCACCGATTATTGGATTGTAGTTGCTGTGCTATCTGCTGTTTTAATCACCTTGGTATTTAGAAGAGTAACTCGCATTGGAAAAACTTTATTGGTTATGGATACCTTTGGTCTAGCAATTGCCACAATCTCTGGTGTTCATTTAGCTTTTGAACAAAATACAACTTGGGTTACGGCAATTATTTTAGGAGTAATAACAGCTGTTACTGGAGGACTATTAAGAGATGTTTTATGCCAAGTTGAACCAGTGTTACTTCACCGCGAGACCATCGGTACCTCATCATTAATGGGAGCAATAGTTTTTGTATCCTTAAATCAACTAGATGTTTCTCAGAATATTGCTGCAGCAATTGGCGCCCTAGTTGTTATCGCAACTCGAATTATCTCCATTTACTTTGATCTTCATCTACCTAAATTTAACAATAAAAAAGGTAACAAATAAGTTGAGTTTAATTATTAATTTTGTTATCGATAGGATTTTATAGTGGTAATTCGAAAAGCAATTGAACATCCTGGTTATTCGGAAGGTGATCGAGCAAGATACTTAGATGAACCAGCAAAGCGTGGTGGGCGAACAGAGTTTGCCAGAGATCGCGCACGCATTATTCACTCATTTGCACTTCGCAGACTCGCTGCTAAAACTCAGGTTGCAGTTCCATGGGCTACAGATTTTCCTAGAACTAGACTTTCGCATTCACTTGAGTGTGCTCAAGTTGGTAGAGAGTTAGGTGCAGCTTTAGGTGCAGATCCAGATTTA